>JAISTB010000023.1 GCA_031272775.1 Fusobacteriaceae bacterium
CAATCAGTTGTCCCGGAATTTTTGCTCGATGTCAATCGTGAGCCAGGGATTGTCGATCCGCCCCTGATGCGCTTTCAGATACGCTTCGCACGTTTGCTTGACGAGCTCTATGGTCTTGACGTCATGGATAATGTCGATAAAGCGCAGGTCGCTGAACCCGCTCTGCCGGACGCCGAAGATCTCTCCGGCCTTTCGCAGGCGGAGGTCTTCTTCGGCGATTTTGAACCCGTCCGTGGTCTCTTCCATGACCGTAAGGCGCGATTTGGAGACGGCGTTATCCGTATAGGAGACGAGGAAACAATAAGCCTGCTCTTTGCTTCTGCCGACCCGACCCCGCAGCTGGTGGAGCGCTGAAAGCCCGAAACGTTCTGCGTTTGTAATCACAATGACCGCGGCGTTGGGAACGTCCACGCCCACTTCGATGACCGTCGTCGAGACGAGAATATCGAGTTCTTTTTTCTTGAAGGACGCCATAACGGCGTCTTTTTCCGCGCCGGTCATCCTGCCGTGAAGGATCCCCAGCCGGTAGCCCGGCAGATGCTTTTCCACCTCAGCCCGCAGTTCCTCCACGGATTTGGCCGATAGCTTTTCGCTTTCCTCGATCAGCGGGGCCACAAAAAAGGCCTGCTTGCCCCGGGCGAGCTTTCTGTCGATAAATTCGTACATCAGTTTGGCGTCGACAAGGTTGCTGATCCATTTTGTCCTGACGGGAAGCCTGCCGGGGGGGAGCTCATCGAGTACGGAAACATCGAGGTCGCCGTAAATGCTTAGAGCCAGCGAGCGCGGGATCGGCGTCGCGCTCATGACCACAAGATTGGCGAGAAAGCCCTTGTCCCGGAGCTTTTTCCGCTGAACGACGCCGAATCGATGCTGTTCGTCGATAATAATGAGTCCCAGCTTGTGAAATTCCACATTTTCTTCGATTAGCGCGTGGGTCCCGATGACAATCTTCGTGTCCCCGTCACGGATGCCCCGCAGTAGCGCTTCCCGGGCCTTTCCCTTGGAGGAACCCGTCAGAAGCCCCGCCTCGACGCCCAGATCGGCAAAGATATCGCGTACCGAAAGATAATGCTGGGCGGCGAGAATTTCCGTAGGGGCCATCAGCACGCCCTGATAGCCGTTTTCGACCATATAGAGCAGCAAAATCACGGAAACGACGGTCTTGCCGCTTCCCACGTCGCCCTGAAGGAGCCGGTTGACGATTTTCCCGGCTGAAAGTTCACGGTAAATATCGGTGATTACCCGCTTCTGCGCTTTGGTCAGCGCGAAATCCAGTGTCGCCAGGTAACTTTTCACAAGGTCCTTGCGGTCATCCAGCGTATAGAGGCCCGATTGATGTTGGTCGAGGGACCAGCGTTTTTCGAGGATCCCCATCTCAAGGACGAGCAATTCCTCCATGGCGAATCGTTTTTTCGCCCTTTCCAGATTTTCCGGGGCCGAGGGAAAATGAATTTCCCTCAAGGCGTCCCTGCGCCCGGGAAGACCATATTTTTCCAGAATCTCCGTCGGGATATTCTCCTCAAAATCGTCGACGAAGGTCGCCAAAACATTGGCGACAATCTTCCTGAACATGTTTTGGGTCAAATCCTTCGTGCTGCCGTAGATCGGCAGAATTTCCCCGTCCTGCATCTTTTGCTGGGCGGCCAGCAGCTTGAATTCGGGGTTGACCATCTGAAACGTATAGCCCCGTTTCACCTGCCCGATAAAGACATATTCCTCGTTGGTCTTGAGGCTTTTGCGCAAATAGGGCATTTGAAACCAGACGAGATCGAGAACGCCGGTCCCGTCGGAAGCGACGGCCTTGACCATTTTGAGGCCCGAACGGGTCGGCGGCGCCGTCACCCGCGTGATGAACGCCTTGACGACGGCGTATTCGTCCGCCCGCAATTGGGCAATGGTCTTGATGTTTGTCCTGTCGTCATAGGAGCGGGGAAAATAGTAAAGCAGCTCGCCCACGGTCCGGATGCCCAGCGCGCGTAGAAAAAACGTCTTTTTTTCGTCTAGTCCCTTGACCGGTATCTCCCCCAATGGCGAATAAATCCGCATATATTGATCGATTTGCATATTTTTTTCCTCCGATTGGCTCAGGAATATTATACTCCGGAATTTGAGGCAAAGTCAACCGGAACCCGCGGCTTTTCTTTTTTAATTTTTGCTTGAAAATGTCTCCCAAAAAGGGTAAAATAAACTTGAAGCGGGCAATTATCCGAAAAAAAGAGGAGAAAACCATGGAAAAAAAGTACAGGATCGGGATTGATATCGGCGGGACCAATATGAAGATCGGCGTCATCAATGAAAAAAACGAAATCGTCGTCAAAACCTCCATCAAAAGCGAGGTCCCCTCGGGCTTCGCGAAGATGACGCGCAATCTGGGCAACGCCTTGAACAGCCTTCTGTATACGAACGGGATCGCCGTCGGCGACTGTCTTTCGATCGGGATCGGAACGCCCGGGACCGTGGATTTTGAGCGCGGGGTCGTGCTCTACGCCAACAATCTTTTTTGGGAAAACGTTCCGCTCGCGGCGGAACTGAGAAAATACATCGATCTGCCCGTCAAGGTCTCCAACGACGCCAACTGCGCCGCTCTCGGCGAAGCCGTGGCAGGCGGGGCTAAAGGGGTCAAAAATATGGTGCTGATCACGCTGGGTACCGGCGTCGGGAGCGGATTCATCCTCGACGGAAAGCTCTATGAAAGCGGCGCGCCGGGCGGCGTGGAATTCGGCCATACGGTCCTGGTTATCGGCGGCGAGCAATGCACCTGCGGCCGGAAAGGCTGTTTCGAAGCCTACGGCTCGGCGACGGCCCTGATCCGGGAAACGAGACGGGCCGCCGAAAAGCATCCGGGATCCCTGATTCATAAGATCGTCGGGGGAAACCTCGACAAAATCAGCGGCCTGACCCCCTTTGAAGCCGCGAAGCGCGGGGACAAAGCCGCGCAAAAAGTCGTGGACAACTATATCAGGTATCTCGGCGAAGGCCTCATCGATATCATCAACGTGTTCCGGCCCGACAAAATCCTGCTCTCGGGCGGCGTTTCCAATCAAAAAGACGCGCTGATCAAGCCTCTGACCGACTATGTCAAGCGCTATACCTACGGCGGCGACAAGACGAGGGTCGCGGTCATCGAGCAGGCAAAGCTGGGGAACGACGCCGGCATGATCGGGGCGGCTAATTTGTAAGCAAAACGATTTTCTATTTTTTCTTTACGATTTTTTCCCAGGCCAGGGGAAATTTGGCGGCCATTTTTTGCGGGCTGATCTTTCCCAGGTCATAGAGTCGCTGCATTCGCTTGCGGATCATTTCCATGTATCCCTCCGTTGAAGGAGGGATTTCCGCGTTTTTGTACCTTTGCTCATTTTCCTCAAGCCAACCGAAGCTCACATAATCCCCTGTCGTAAAGACATCATCCCGCTGATACCCGCTTTTTGTATTGGTTTTCGCATCGACCGCGGCTTCCTTTTTTCCGGAGTATTCCTCAAGAAATCTGTCTATCCCCGACTGCCAGGTCGGGAGTTTCTGGCCGATGGCGGTTTCCAGTTTCGTGGAGTCGAGTTTCGTATAAGGGGCCCTTTTGGCCGGCAAATTGAAGTCGCTGCTCTTGGCCCGCCGCAATTCCCCTCTCCAGCCGATCCTGTCGAGGACATATTTCGCCTGATCATATTTGGAGGCCTCTCCGGCGTTGCTGAGATGATAAAGCCCGTATTTTCCTGTTTTCAGCAATTCCAGGGTATAGTACGCCAGGTCAAAGGAGTAGGTCGGCGAAGAAATCTGATCGTCCACGATGGCAAGCGTTTCCTTGTCCCCGCTCCAATTGATCACCTGTTTGTTGAAATTATTATTGGCGATCCCGAAGACCCAGGACGTCCGGATCACATAGCTCCTGTCATAGGCCGCGAGGGTGAGCTTCTCCCCTTCCCGCTTCGTCTCACTGTAGACGGAAAGCGGGTTCGGCGCGTCTTCCTCCGTATAGGGGGCGCCTTTTTTTCCGTCAAAGACAAAATCCGTCGAATAGGTCACATAGTCCGCGCCCATTTCTTTGGCCACGAGCGCCAGATCCCGCGGGGCAATGGCGTTGAGCTTCCGGCACAATTCCCGCTCTTCTTCGGCCTTGTCGACGTTGTTATACGCGGCGCAGTTGATGACGCAATTGATGCCCTTAATCGCCGCGAAGGCCCGTACCGCCTCAATATCGGTAATATCCAGCTCTTGAAAGTCCGTGGCCAGAAAGGGCTCGTTCCGCTCACGCAGGATTTTCTGCAGATCGTGGCCAAGTTGTCCCTTGGCGCCTGTAATGAGGATCATGGGGGCTCCTTTTTACAACCGGATCCCCGAGGCGATAAACGCCCTCAGGGTCTGTTGTGTTTTGTCCTTTTCGGACAAGATGATATCGGCCCTTTGCAGACCGTAATTTTCAAATTCCCATTGAATGGCTAAGTCCGGATCGTTCCACAGGATGCCGGAATCATATTCCGGTGCGTAATAATCCGTACATTTGTAGAGAAATTCCGTATCGTCCTCAAGGGCGAGGAAGCCGTGGGCAAAGCCCTTGGGGAGGTAAAGCATTTTTCCGTCTTCGGCCGTAAGTTCTATTTTATGGTATTTCCCAAAAGTCCCGCTGCCATGCCTGAGATCCACGGCCACATCAATCGCGCGGCCCGCAATGACGCGAACCAGTTTTCCCTGAACATGCCGAGTTTGAAAATGTAACCCGCGCAGCACGGCTTTTTTCGATTTGGAATGGTTATCCTGCACGAATTCGTCGGGGATCTCCAATTCCACAAAATCTTTTTTCGTATAGGTTTCCATAAAGAATCCGCGCTTGTCGCCGAACGCCTGCGGCTCGATCACGATCAAGCCGTCGATTCCGGTTTCTGTTTTTTTATATTTCATGCTCAATCTGATCTCCATGGGCGCGCCATGCGCGCCTACTACTCTTTGCGCCTTTGTGCCGGCGCGAACGATTTTTATTCTCCGTCTATCCAACCACTATTATACGCGATTTCTTCCGAACATGCAACCATAACATTTTGTCCGACCTTTTCAAGGTAGTATTGACAATATACATGTGTTGTAATACAATAAAAAAACGGAGGTGAATCATGGCAAACACGACTTATAATATCCGCTTGGATGAACGTATCAGACAGGACGCGGACGAGCTTTACAGGAGTATGGGATTGACTCTTTCACAGGCGATTAACTTGTTTTTGACTCAGTCGGTTATACAGCGCAAATTGCCGCTTGTTGAAGTGATCGCGGCTCCGAAAGAGGTTAAAGAATTCAAGCCGAATCCGAAAGCGAAGGTATTACTTGATGAGGCGGAGGCATATTTTGACGAGGCAGGAAGGCCGACGGATGAAGAAGTTGAAGAGAGTATTTTGGAAGTGAAACGCCAAATTCTAGCTGACGGAGGACGCTGATAATGGCTTTGGCGGCGATTGTTGTTGATACAAACATTATTGTTTCCGCTCTATTGACCCGAAACGGAAATCCCGCAAAAGTGTTCGAACTGATAGGCAGTTGCATTACTCCGCTGTACACAGAGGACATAATGAAGGAATATCAGCGGGTGCGCAATGCGCGCCCTACAGGGTTTTCGCCCGCACCTTCAATTCCTTGCCGCAGAAGGCTACCGCTACGGCCGTAATTTCTTTAATTCCTTGCTTTTTTAAATAGGCTGCATACTTTTTATCTTCGATTTGCTTCAAGGCTTCGTCGAGTTTTTTATCCAGCTGATCCGGGGCATCCGCTACTTTGAGTTCAAAGATGAATCCGGGTCTGCGTCGATCAAAAGGTTCCAGAATGATATCCGCCCGGCCGAGGCCGCTTTCGAGGTTGGAGAAAATTCTGTAATTCGGTTCGTTTTCAAAGATTCCCAGAAGAAATACGTGATAGATGACTTCATTACTCCTCAAGTCAAAACTGCTGAACGTATTCAGGATGCTCTCTTGCAAGTAGAACTCAAATGAGCCTTCCCCAGTGATTTTTTTTTGCTCCAATGCGGAAACCATAGCGCCGATATTCTTCTCTCGGCGGAGAAATTTCAGAATGAAACGCTTTTGAAAAAAGGAAAGAACTTCCTTGTTTGGGATTCGCAGCAAATAAAAATTATTTCCAAGATTTTCCTCTGTCGTCAGATAACCGCTGAAGAAGAGCAATGTCACAAGGTTTTCCTGCCATTCAATCTCATCAAAGGCAATGTTTTTATCTATATAGCATTTTACTTTTTGGCCGTTAAAAATGTCCAAAAGAAGTTGGAATGTTCTGTGATCCGCCGTATCCAATATGCGATTGATCAAATCGTTGGAAGAAGAATTAACCCAGTAAGCCTCGAGTACACCCGTACTCAAATAGTTTAAGACAGACCATGGGTTGTAAACCTGTATGTTTCCAAAACGGTATCCGTTGTACCATTCCCGAACTTGATTCTCGTAGGTTTCCAAATTATAAGCTTTGATCGCATTCATCACTTCGGACTCTGTCAATCCATAGTATTCATCGAAATTTTTGTCGAGAATCGTATTCACTACCGGATTGTTCAATCCTGAAAAAATACCTTCTTTGGCAACCCGCAAGATTCCGGTCAGAACTCCAAATTTCAGTGATTTGTTATCTTTCAGCGCGCCAGTATAAAACTGCCTGAAAAATCCGATCGCCTTCTCATAGAATCCGTTATTCCACGCCGATACTAGAGGCGCATCATATTCGTCAATCAAAATGGCAACTTTTTTCTTGAAATACTGTTTCAAAAGTCGCGAAAGAAATTTGAGAGATGTCCTGTAATTTGCCATTGGGGCAAGATTTTCAATACGCTCATATCTGTCTCGCTCTGTTTTTGGAATTGATTCTTTGATGAAAGAATACTCCGTAAACAGCTCGCTGATCATTTCTTTCAGATCCGTATAACAATTTTCCCAATTTTCCGGCTTCAAATCCGCAAAAGACAGAAATATTACCGGATACTTCCCTTGCTCGGAGTAAAATTCAGATTTTTCTATGTTGAGTCCATGAAAAAGTTCCTTATTCTTCTCCGCGTTCCGGATATCAAAGAAGTAGTACAGCATTGACATGTTGAGTGTTTTTCCAAAGCGCCGGGGTCTTGTAAAGAGGGTTACGGCCGCTTTTCTATAGAGGAGATCATGGATCAGGTTTGTCTTGTCAACATAATAATAGCCTTCCCGAATCATCGTGTCAAAATCGCTGACGCCGACGGGCAGGGGTTTTCGCCTGGTTTTTTCTTTCATGATCCGGGGGCACCTCCTGGTTCATTTTTAAGGATATCATACATGGCAGCATCCCTACAATTATTATATCATGATTCCGCGGTTTTTCAAAGAAAAACTCCGCTTCCTTTGTGAATTCTTGTGAAAAATTTAACTTATGCTTGACATCTTGGTCATTTCATGATATTATTGTAAAAGATTCCCCAAGTAATAACTTTGGGAAATCCTCTTGAGTTCGCGACGCGCCGGAGGTTGGTTTGATGCACGATGTAGTGGAATATGATCCCGGAGTCCGGGATGACGACGAGATAGACTTGTATGAAATCCTGGACGTCATCCTGAGGCGCAAATGGACCATCATCATAACGACCCTCCTTTGTTCGATTTT
>JAISTB010000024.1 GCA_031272775.1 Fusobacteriaceae bacterium
CAAAAAGAAATTTTTGACACGATGAGGCGGACAAGAGGTGCAAAAAATGAAACAACGCGGGTTGCAATAAATTTTAAATTATTTTTGTATATGATTGGGCCGACGCCTGTATATGGGGGGTGGCCGTTGCCAGAGACGCAAGGCATTGCGTCTCTACGGGGATAACCTGAAAATTTTCGAAATAAAAAAGGCGGAACCGAAATTCCGCCTTCCCCCCTTATTTCTTGATTCGCTCCACATACTCGTTCGTCCGGGTATCGATCTTGATCCATTCCCCCTGCTCCACGAAAATGGGCACCTGCACCTCATATCCCGTGTTGATCTTGGCGGGTTTCAGGACCTTGCCCGACGTGTCGCCCCGCAGACCCGGTTCCGTGTAAACGATTTCCTTTTCGATGAAAGTCGGCAGTTCCACTGCCACGGGCGTCGATTCGTAGTAAACGACGTCGAGGGCGATGCCGTCCTCAATGTAGTTGACGGCGTCGCCGAGGTCTTCGGACCTCAGTTCCATGGTTTCCCAGGTCTCGGGATTCGAAAAGACGTAGGAATCCCCGTCCTGATAGGAGAAGACGGCCTTGACCTTGTCGAGCTTGATGTCGTCCATCTTTTCGTCAGCCTTGTATACGGCGTCTGAAATATTGCCGTTCAACAGATTTTTCATCTTGAATTTTACGACGGCGGCGTTTCTGCCGGATTTGTTATACTCGGTCTTCAGTATGACAAAGGGATCATTCCCGATTTTGATTGTGCTTCCTGCCCGTAATTCCTGAGCAATTTTCATAGTTTACCTCCTGCATATTCTTGTATTATGGTTTTTATTTTTGTCAAAAGATCGCACGAACGGGCCAATTCCGCGGAAAATGCCCCGCAGGCTTCCCCGATGGTCCGCAAATTCTTGAAAAACGCGAGATAGCGTTCCGCCGGAGCGTCCCGCAAAGCGCCGTCTCCGCTGTTGTACGCCCGGAAAAGCTCCGAGGTTTCCCGGGCCGCCTGAGATTCCGCGCCGCCGGGGAAAAATTTCCCGTAAGTTCGGAGAAAACCCTCCAGCTTGTCCAGTTGAACGTTATCTCTCTGGGGATAAAGCTCCCACAGAAAGGGCTTGCCCGCCGTGGCCGCCTGGGCCGCGGAATCCTCACCGCGCACGAAATTCACGTCCGCCGCGTTGAGCAATTCCTCGAACTGATCCTGCGTGAAGAATTCGGCGTACTTCATTTCTATTTTACCACAGATATGGATATTTCCAAAGTCTTTTTTCTGAAATTCCCCGATGAATTTACCGAAAGCCGCCCGGCTCTTGCCGCCGCAGACAAGAAGCGCCGCGGGTTTGTCCAATTTTCGCAGGGCCTCAAGGAGCCCGGAAAAATCTCTTTCATAGGAAAAGACCACGATCTTCAAGCGCTTTTGGGGCCCGGAAAATTCGCCGAAATATTTGTTGACAAATTTTTCGGGGGCCAGTCGCACCCGCTCCCGGAATTGGGGACGTTGCAAAAGTCCTCCGCTTTCGGGCGTAAAGCCCGGAAAATAAAAGAATTTTCTCAGCTTTCCCGGGACCATCGAGGGCTTCAGGTGAAAGTCTTCGGCCCATTTCTCCCCGGTCAGATATTGAAGGTCAAGCAGAAGCATCCCTTTTTCCCGGCCTTCGGCGAGATAGGCCTCCGGCGGATCGCAGCCGAAGGCGCCGATTGCGGTCCTGGCGATCCCGCGCCCGGCCTCCCGGAATTCACGGTCCCGGAAAAAAGCAATCCCTCCGAGTTCCTGTGCTTCAACATCCCGGATTCCCGGGTGTATGGCCGCAAGCGCGTTCAAATCGTTGACGACGACGCGGATCCGGATATCCGGCCCGCCGCGCCTGCGGAATTCCTTGGCCAGGCGCAGGACGACGCCGATATCGCCGTAATTGTCGATGACCTCGCAAAATATATCGAGATCGGACGCGTAACCGCCGTGCTTTTGGCCTTTACACGATTCCCGCTCCCGGCTCTCCCGCTCGCAGGCTTTAGCCATTTTGCGGGCCTTCCAGGACTTGCGGGCCCGGTCCATCCAGCCGGGATTTCCCAGCATGGCCCTGCCTACGGCCGCGAAATCGGCGAGTCCCTGTTCGATAAGCCAGCTCGCCTGCCGTTCCTCCCGGATCCTGTGCACGACAACGACCGGCAGCGACACCCTCCTTTTGATTTCCGTCCCCATCCAGACCACCCAGTCGAGGGGGAAATCCGCCGGTACGCCGTCGATCTTCCGCTCCCGGCGGAAGGCGGGGTCGGGTACGCCGGTGGACACATGGAGGAGATCGACGCCCAGGCCCTCAAGATATCGGGCAAGGGCGACGCCCGACGGAAGGTCAGGCTCGTTTCCGCCCATGCGGTATCCTAAAATAAACTTTTCGTCAAAAAACGCTTTCGTCTCCGCGATCAGGTCCGCCGCGAAGCGCATTCGCCCCGAGAGATCCCCGCCGTAGCGATCGACGCGCTTGTTCCAGAGGGGGGAGGCCAGCTGCGAGAGCAGATAGGCGTGGGCCCCGTGGAGCTCCACACCGTCAAAACCGGCCGCTTTGGCGCGCCCTACGGCCGCCTTGAAGTCTTCCCGTATTCTCTCCAGCAGGTCCCCGGGGACCGCGGCGATTTCCTCCCGGAAGCCCCTGTGATGGAGCTGGATCAGGATTTTCGTATCATATCGGTGAACAGCCCCGGTGATTTTCCGCAATCCCGGAATAAAGGCGTTGTCCCAGATCCCGATCTGATTCTCCCGGAGCTTGCCGTCGGCGCTTACCGCCGTCGCTTCCACAATAATGAGCCCCACGCCCGCCCGGGCCGCCGAGCGGTACCAGTCCACGAGCCGATCGTTGACGAAGCCGTCCCGCCCCACGACGGAAAAGCGCACCATGGGCGGCAGCACGATCCGGTTGGGGATCGTGAGACCCTTCAAGCGGAAGGGCGTAAAAATATGGACTTTCCTGTCCTCCGCGCTCAATCGCCGATCTCCTCGCTGATCTTCCGCTGCTTGTACTGGTTCATGGCCCCGGCCTTGATCTTGGCCTGCAGATCGTCGCAGTCCTGAATATACTGCTGCCGTTTGCCATAGATCTCAAAATATTTCCAGCCGTCGAGGCGGCGGTAGAGGTTTTTCGCCGTGGAAACTTCGTTGAAGGCGTGCATATAGTCTCCCTGCAGGGCGTACACGATCCCGAGGCCGTGGTGTCCGGGCGGAAAATCGGGATTGGTCTGCACAAGGGCCTCGAAGTAAATTCTTGCCGTTTTCAGATCTTTTTTGTCAAGGTAAATGTTGCCCAATTTGTTCCTCGCGTAATAACCCTTGCGGTTGGCGAGCACCGAGAGCTTGAAATACTTGACGGCGTTGGTCTCGTCCCGCTTCAGCGAGCGGTAGGCTTCCCCCAGCCTGTCGTAGGCGATATAATTGTCGGGGTTTTCGGCGATTTCGGCCTTGAGCCCCGCGATATACTGGTCCGGCGCGCCCTTTTTGCCCTCGAGCCGGATGAAATTGGCGGCCTCCTCCCGGGTCAGGCCGATATTGATCAATTCGTTGAATTCCGTTTCCATGGCTCGCTTGGCCAGAACGCCTCCGGCGGCCCCGGCGGTCAGAGAAAATAACAACAGCAGAATTCCCGTAATCACGCCTTTTTTATGGATTCGCACGGGCCGTCACCGTCCCTCTTTTGTCGCATCGTCGTTTTCCGCGGCGTCCCGCTTCCCCTTTGCCATGGAAGATGCGTAAAAGCGAAGAGAGAGCAGCGACAACACCGCCAAAAGCGCGGTCAGGACGCCCAGAAAAAGCGGTATGCCCACGCCCCTGGCCACAAGGGATTTCAGGATCGTGTCGATGACGATGCCGCCGATAAGAACGATCACGCAGTAGAACAAATAATTCCCCGGATTGAAGCCCTCTTCGGTCAGGGCCCGGAAGAGCATAATGACGCTGAAAATGCCTCCGATCCAGTATATTCCGTAGTTTCCGGAAAACCATTCCGTGAAATTAAAATACGTCAGGACAAATCCGGCGCCGTAGACCAAAAATGTACCAATCGGGACGAAGCGCTCCGTCTTTTTCATGGAACCTCCTCTTTCGCGAAATCAAGATAGCGACCGGATCACTCCGATCGCTATTAGTATAATCCTTTTTCGCTATTTTTTCAATGCCTTTTTTAAGTCTTCCGCTTTGTCCGTCCGCTCCCAGGGCGTGTCGAGATCCGTACGCCCGATATGACCGAAGGCCGCGAGGTCCTGGTACTTGATCTTGCCCGAGCGGAGCTCCAGCGCTTTCTCTATACCCCGGGGCGTCAGGTCGAATACGGCCCGGACGGCTTCGGAAAGGTCCGTCTCGTCGGCTTTGCCGGTCCCGAAGGCGTCGACCTTGATCGAAACGGGTTCGGCCACGCCGATGGCGTAGGAGAGCTGCACTTCGCATTTGTCGGCCAAGCCCGCCGCGACGATGTTCTTGGCGACCCAGCGGGCCGCGTAGGCCCCGGAACGGTCGACCTTGGAGGGATCTTTGCCCGAGAAGGCCCCGCCGCCGTGCCGGAAATAACCGCCGTAGGTGTCGACGATGATTTTCCGCCCCGTGAGGCCCGTGTCTCCGCTGGGACCGCCGATCACGAAACGGCCCGTGGGATTGATGTGGTAGCGTCTGACGGCCGCGGGATCGAGGCCGTAGCGCGTGAGTACCGGCGCGATGACCTTTTCTTTGACTTCTTTTTCGATGAAGTCCCGGGTCACGTCGGGTTCATGCTGCACGGAAAGGACAATGGTATCCACGTGATTGACGCGCCCTCCTCTGTCGTAGGCCAACGTCACCTGGGACTTGGCGTCGGGCCGGGCCCAGGGAAGGCCCCCCTCCCGGGTGAGTTTCGTGAGCCTGACGATGATCTCCCGGGCCAGTACGATGGCCAGCGGCATGAGCTCCGGCGTCTCCCTTACCGCGCCTCCGAACATGATGCCCTGATCCCCGGCGCCGCCGGTATCGACGCCCATGGCGATATCGGGCGACTGGGCGTGGATGCCGTTCAGAACGCCGCAATTGGGGTCAAAACCCAGACCCTCGCGGTAGCCGATCTCCCGGATCTTTTCCCGAATGACTTTCTGAATGTCCACATAGGTGGTCGTCGTGATCTCGCCGCCGACAATGACCTGCCCCGTGGTGCAGAAGACCTCGCAGGCCACCCGGGCCGCGGGATCCCGCTCGAGACATTCGTCCAATATGGCGTCTGAGATCTGGTCGGAAATCTTGTCCGGATGTCCCGGCGACACGAATTCCGAGGTAAAATACGTAAAATTTTCCATGGTTCCTCCAGGTTTTTTTGAAAAAAATCCCTTTCCTGGGGACAGAAAGGGAAGAATCATCACTATTTTTCCATCTGTCAGGAATTAGCACCACGTCCTTCTTTCAGAACAGGTTGCTGAGATGTCACAGGGCCCCTCCCTCGATCTCTCTTGATGGCGTATGGGTTTTACAACAGAGATATTATACCCTATCGCGGAAAAAAATGCAAGGGTTTTTATATGTGCAATACTTTTTTCAGGATGTCCGAGCGCCTGATGACGCCGCAGTATTTCTTTTTCTCGACGACATAAAAGCGCGTGACGCCTTTTTTCACGATAATCGAGCAGATTTCCAGTATCGGCGTCTTTTTGTCTACGGCGACGACATTTTCAGCCTTGCGGTAGAGGGAACGGATCGTGGCCGTCTTTTCCTGCCGCATGTATTCCTCGAAGGGTTCCCCCACCGTGAGGAAATTGAGATTGCCGATATACGAAAGATAATCGGGCATCCCAAACTCGATCAGCTCCTTTTCCGTGATCTCGCCGAGGAAGGTCCCGTCGGCGTCAACGACCGGAAGCCCGCTCAGACGCTCCAGAATCAGGCGTTTGACGATCTTTTCCAGCGTGTCGTCGGGCCCCGCGGGGATTACGTCGGGGCTCAATACATCTTCGGCCACGATCCGCCGCCCCACCTCGATCCCGGCGTCGTGGATCAGCTTGTGAATGACTTTGGGGTCCTGTTCCCGCCGAATCCGCTCCAGCACGTCCTTATGCTGCAAAGCCAGCTTCGAGATGGCGCTCATGATCTTCAGGATGTTTTTGTTTTTGAGCACGTCGCAAAGGACCAGAAACACAATATCCACGGCGTCTTTTTTGCCGGTCAGGCCCACTTCCATGCCCACGGGCTTTTTCAAAACCGCCAGGGACACGAAGAGGTCGTTAAAGTTTTCCAGGCGCCCGTGGGGGACGGCGATCCCGTTTCCCACGCAGGTGGAGATCTCGTTTTCCCGCTTCAGCGCGCTGTAGGTCAGCTCTTCCTGCCGGGCCGCCACCGTGGGGGAATGTTCGGCCATTTTTTCAATCATATGGGCGATGGCCTCCTTGATCCCCGTCACGTCCATATCGGTAAAAATCATTTTCGGATCCAGATAACTGGAAAATTTCATGATATTCCTCCCTCGTTTCGGAAAATTTCGGGCGCTCAGTAGCGGATCGCCACATAGATCAACGACAGAATCAGGGATTCCCCGACAACAATGAGCCCGTATTTCAAGAATTGCAGAAAACTGATCCGGATATTGGATTTTTCGGCGATGGAAAGGCCTACAATATTGGCCGCGGCGCCGATGGCGGTCAGATTTCCCCCGAGACAGGCCCCCAGGACGAGAGCCCACCACCAGACGGCCGGATGTCCCGCGCTTTGGCCCATGTCGGCCACGACTCGGGAAAAGGACACCGAATAGGGAACCGCGCCCAAAATCGGCGATAGGAACGTCGAGAGGATCGTGATCACAAAGGCCGTCACTTTTGTGTCGCCCGCGGTCAGTTGCGTGATCCCCCGGCCGATCAGGGCGATCAGTCCCGTTTTATTGATGCCGTCAATGAGGACGAAGAGCCCCCCGAAGAAAAAGAGCGTGTCCCACTCGATTTTTTCATAGATCTCGGCGGGTTTTTTCCCGCTCAGCAAAAGAAGCGCGACGGAGCAGGAAATGGCAATGACCGCGAGACCGATATTCGTCACGACGTTCGTGAGAAAACCCGCCAGGATAACCGAGAAAAGCGCGAGAGACTTGACCATAAGGCCCTTGTCCGTAATGGCCCGTCCCGGTTCGAGATCCATGATTCCCGCCTTGAGCTCGTTGGACACCCGGAGGTTTTTCCGGAAAAGGATCAGGGCCGTAGCCAAAAGGACCGCCAGATTGACGAGAACAACGGGGGCCGCGTGGATCAGGAAATCGTTGAAGCGCAGTCCCGCCGCCGCCGCGATAATCAGGTTCGGCGGATCGCCGATCATCGTGGCCGTCCCTCCGATGTTGCAGGAAAAAATCGGGAAGAGCACGAAGGGGAGCACGTCCACCTTGAGCCGCCGGGCCAGCAATATGGCGATCGGCAGCATCAGGAGAATCGTCGTCACATTGTCCAGAAAGGCCGAACATACAGCGGTCACCAGGGACAGCAGCACGAGAATTCTCACGGGCTCCCCCTTTGCCGCCTGGGCCACCTTGATGGCCAGCCACTGGAAGATCCCGCTCTCGGACATGATCTCGACGACCATCATCATGCCCATCAAGAGCAAAAGGATCTCAAAATTGCCCGCGATGGCCGAAAGGGCCTCCTCCTGATCGAGAATCCGGATCAGGACCATGAGGCTGCCGCCCAGGATGGAGACCACGGATTTCGAAAGCTTCGTAAAAATAATACAATAAAACGTACCCAGAAATACCAAGACCGCCGCAATAAACTTTACTTCCAAAATGTTCCCTCCCTTTTTGCAGCGAAAAATCCCAAACGCGTTCAGTCAAACCATGACTTGTTTTAGCATGATTTCCAGAAAAAGTCAACTCCCCAAAACAAAAAACATCTGTTTTTCCCGGAATCGCACAAAATGTCCCGGATAAATTTTTGTAATTTTGACTTGTACAAAACATAAAAAAATATTATAATAGGTAAAATAAGGTAACGCGTTTTTCTCACAGCATTACCGTTTTTCCGGCATATCCGGAAAAAAACGCAAGCTTTTGGGGGGATCGTCTTGAATGATATTTTACTGATGGAAAACTCTGTGAAATCCTGGTTGAGTTATGTGGCGTCGGCCGCGCCTTCCTTCGCGGTCAAGGTGATTTTCCTCGTCATCTGCATCTTTGTCGGCAGGAAGGTCATCCAGCTCGTCAGCCGGAGTTTCGAGAAAATCATGGAACTCAGGGGCGCCGATCCCCTACTCGCCAGTTTTACCCAGTCTTTTCTCAAGTATTTTCTCCACATCGTGCTGTTTTTTGTGGCCATCGGCATCCTCGGAATCCGCGCCACATCTCTGATGGCGCTGCTCGGTACCGCCGGTCTCGCCGTGGGCCTCGCCCTGCAGGGAAGTCTCAGCGACCTGGCCGGGGGCGTTTTGATTCTGATCTTCAAACCCTTCTCCAAGGGAGATTTCATCTCCAACAACGCCGGGATCGAAGGGGTCGTGGATCAGATTTTCATTTTGCATACGGTCCTGACGACCGTTGACAACAAAAACATCGTTGTACCCAACGGACAGCTGGCCCACGCCAGCATCACCAATTTTTCCCAGAACCCCATCCGCAGGCTGGACATGATCTTTTCCGTCTCCTATGACGCGCCGACCGAGAAGGTCAAGGCCGTCTTGAACGACGTGGCCGACAAGCATCCGAAGATCCTGCAGGACAAGCCCCGGACCATCCGGCTGAGCGCCTTCAACGACAGTTCCATCAGCTTTGTGTTCCGGGTCTGGGTCAGCAACAAAGACTACTGGGACGTATATTTCGACTGCAACGAGACCGTAAGACAGCGCTTCGCCGAAAACGGCATTGAGATCCCCTACCCGAAATTGGACGTCTACCAAAAGTAAGCCCTTTTTTGACCGACAGAACACCAGATACGATACCATACAGAAGACAAGGAGTTGTTTATGGAAACAAAAATTCTCAAAGAAGCCATCACCTTCGATGATGTGCTGCTGGTTCCGGGCAGGTCCGCGGTCCTTCCCCACGAAGTCAGCCTCAAGACAAACCTGACGGAGGACATCGTCCTCAATGTCCCCATTGTCAGCGCGGCCATGGATACGGTCACGGAATCGGACCTCGCCATCGCCCTTGCCCGTCAGGGCGGCTTGGGCTTTGTCCACAAGAACATGTCCATCACGGACCAGGCTTCGGAGGTGGACCGGGTAAAACGCATCGAGAGCGGCATGATCAAAAATCCCGTGACCCTTTCGATCGACAACACCGTCGGCAACGCCGAGGCGCTGATGAAGCGCTACAAGATCTCGGGACTCCCCGTCATCAACGAGAGCGGGAAGCTGATCGGGATCATCACCAATCGCGATATCAAATACCATCGGGATATGACCCAACCCGTGGGCGAGGTCATGACGAAGAACAATCTCGTCACGGCCCCCATCGGCACGACCCTGGACCAGGCCAAGGAAATCCTTCTGGCCCACCGGATCGAAAAACTGCCGATCACCGACGACGCTGGCTATCTCAAGGGACTCATCACCATAAAAGACATCGACAATCTCGTCGAATACCCCAACGCCTGTAAGGACAGCCACGGGACGCTCAGAGTCGGGGGCGCCGTAGGCATCGGCGCCGACACCATGGAACGGGTCGAGGCCCTGATCAAGGCGGGCGTCGACGTCATCGCCGTGGATTCCGCCCACGGACATTCCGAGGGGGTCCTGCGGACCATCAAAGAGATCCGCAACGCCTGGCCCGAGCTGGCTCTGATCGGCGGCAATATCGTCACGGCGGAGGCGGCCCTGGACTTGATCGAAGCCGGCGTCAACACCGTGAAAGTAGGGATCGGCCCCGGTTCCATCTGCACGACCCGGGTCGTGGCCGGCGTGGGCGTCCCGCAACTGACGGCCATCTATGACGTCTACGAGGCCTGCAAGGGGAAAAAGGTCCGGGTCATCGCCGACGGCGGCATCAAGTTTTCTGGCGACATCGTCAAGGCTCTGGCCTGCGGCGCGGACTGCGTCATGCTGGGCGGGCTTCTCGCGGGAACGGCCGAAGCCCCCGGCGAGGAAATCTTCCTCGAGGGGAGAAAATACAAGATCTACGTCGGCATGGGCTCCATCGCCGCCATGAAGCGGGGCTCCAAAGACCGCTATTTCCAGACCGACGCCCAAAAATTGGTGCCCGAGGGCATCGAAGGCTGCATCGCCTTCCGGGGGAGCCTCAAAGACGTGGTGTTCCAGCTCTGCGGCGGGCTCCGGGCCGGCATGGGCTATTGCGGGACCCCTACGATCCCCGATTTGCAGGAAAAGGGAAAATTCGTCAAAATCACGGGAGCGGGTCTCAAGGAAAGCCATCCCCACGATATCGTCATCACCAAGGAAGCGCCCAATTACACGAAATAGCCTACTGAGCCAAATTTACGCATTTTGTGATGCAGGGAGAACAACATGAAAAAACCGAAAACCACGATCCTGATTTTGCTCGCCCTGGCGGTCTCGGGCGTCATGTCCTACGGCAAAGGAAAATTCCGGGAAATCCAGCCCCTTTTGCCCAACAATACCGGCGTCGGCGGCAATACGAAGCCCGTGGGCCGGGCGGGGCCGGAGCTCGTCGAGGAGGATATCGTGATCCAGCAGGGGACGCCGCAAATTCCCGAAGAAAACAGCGGCGACAGCGACGGGAGCCGGAAATCCTGGCAACCCGTGGACGGATCCGACAAAAAGCCCGCGGAAAATACCCCCTACGAGCTGATCCCGATCAAAATCGGCATCGATCCCGCCGACTCAAAGAACGATATTTTGGATCAGAGCGAAAAGAAGCCCGAAACGCAGGGAACAACCGCCGGGACACAGCCCGCGGTCACGCCGGAAACGGCCGAAACGGGACAGCAGGCCGTGACGCCTACGGGACCGGCCGGGAAAGTCCCCGACCGCAAGATCATCCCGCCGCCTTCGGACCGGAACCTCGATTTTTCCAACAAAGACACGATCAACGAAATCGTGTACGCCAAGGGCGAGGACGAGCCCTTTACGGGCGTATTCACGGCTTATATCGGAAACGTCATCGAATACAGCGAGACCTACGTCAAGGGCGTCCTCGACGGGGAGGAAATCTGGTATTCCAACGGGAAGCCCAACATGGTCTATGTCTACAAGGGCGGCAAACTCAACGGCGATTCCTACATGTACTATGAGGACGGCCTCGTCAAAAATGTCCAGAGCTACAAAAACGGCAATATCGTGTCCCTGGTCTCCTACGACAGGAACGGGCGGGTCCTGCACAAATCGGCCTTCCCCGACGGGACCGGCAACTGGAAGATTTTCTGGGACAACGGGAACGTCCTTGAGGAAGGCAACTACAAAGGCTGGAAGAAAGACGGCCAGTGGAAGCGCTACCAGTCCGACGGGACCGTGGACAACATCAAGAAATACCAGAACGGAAAACTCACCGGCGAAAGCTGGAACTGAACGCGCTAAGAGCCCCTCGGGATTTATTTTCGCCCTTTCGACAAAAAACGCTTGCAAATTTTGTCTTTTTGGTGTATACTAAGCACAACATGTTCTTCATTTCAAACTCAGGAGATCAAATGTTTACAAATCATCTGCTTCTAAACCTGCTTATCCTCGCCCTATTGCTTCTCAGCGTTGCAATGGATTTTATCATGCGTCGATCTGTCGGTAAAGCGGAACTCCTGAAGCCCCGTGTCCTATGCCGGATGTGTTGAACCCGGTCCGGACAAAGTGAATGTGCAAAGTGAATGTACATGGTGAATAAGGAAATTCAGTTCAAGCAGCCTGACAAGGGCTGCTTTTTTTATCAGGAGGGTGTATCGTGTTTCAAGCCGAAAAATACAAAATCGCATATTATCCGGTTCCTCAGGCCCGCATGAAATGGGCGGAAAAAGACCACATCGAAAAAGCGCCGCAGTGGTGCAGCGTCGATCTCAGAGACGGCAACCAGTCTCTGATCATTCCCATGAACCTCCGGGAAAAATTGGAGTTCTTCGAGCTTCTCGTGCAAATGGGCTTCAAGGAAATCGAAGTGGGCTTTCCGGCCGCCTCGGAAACGGAATATCAGTTCCTGCGGACGCTGATCGAGGAAAAGCGCATCCCCGACGACGTGACGATCCAGGTATTGACCCAGGCCCGCGAGGCCATTATGCAAAAGACCATAGACGCCGTGCGGGGCGTCCGGAACGTCATCATCCACCTCTACAACTCCACGTCCCGGGCCCAGCGGGAGCAGGTCTTCAAAGCAAGCAAACGGGAAATCATCGATATCGCCGTCAAGGGCGCGACTTATCTCCGGGATCATTCGCGAAATCTTGACGCCAACGTCCGCTTCGAGTATTCGCCCGAGAGCTTTACGGGGACGGAAATGCCCTTTGCCCTCGAGATCTGCAACGCCGTCCTCGACGTATGGCAACCGACGCCCGAACGGAAGGCCGTCATCAACCTGCCGGTCACCGTGGCCCATTCCATGCCCCATGTCTATGCCAACCAGATCGAATTCATCAGCGACAACCTCAAATACCGGGAAAATGTAGTCCTGTCGCTCCATCCCCACAACGACCGGGGCACGGCCGTGGCCGATACGGAACTGGCCCTCTTGGCCGGGGCGGACCGGGTCGAAGGAACGCTCTTCGGAAACGGCGAACGGACGGGAAACGTGGATATCGTCACCGTGGCCCTCAACATGTATACCCACGGCGTCGATCCGGGCCTTGATTTTTCCGATATGCCGAAGATCTGCCGGATCTACGAGAAAGTGACGAAAATGAAAGTCCACGCCCGGCAACCCTACGGCGGGGCTCTGGTCTTCGCGGCCTTTTCGGGCTCCCATCAGGACGCCATCGCCAAGGGAATGCGCTGGCGGAAGGAAAAGCGCCTGCGGCAATGGACCGTCCCCTATCTGCCCATTGACCCCGAAGACCTGAACCGGGTCTACGAGACCGACGTGATCCGGATCAACAGCCAGTCGGGCAAGGGCGGCATCGGCTATATCCTCGAAGAAACCTACGGTCTGGACATCCCCGAGACCTGGCGGGAAGCCTTCGGCTACTATGTCAAGGCCATCTCGGACCGGGAACAGCGGGAATTGGCCCCGCCGGAAATCTACGAAGCCTTTCTCAAATTTACCAAAATACAGGATCAAAAAGGAGAGACACATGCACATGACGATGACACAAAAGATTTTGGCCGCAAAGGCGGGTTTGAACGAAGTCGCGGCGGGTCAGCTCATCAACGCGAAGCTGGACTTGGCGCTGGGAAATGACATCACGGCGCCGGTCGCCATTAACGAATTCGAAAAAGCGGGATTTACCGATGTCTTCGACAAAGAAAAGGTCGTTCTGGTCATGGACCACTTCGTGCCCAACAAAGACATCAAATCGGCCGAACAATGCAAGCAATGCCGGACTTTTGCGGGCGCGCAATCCCTGAAAAACTTTTTTGACGTCGGGGAAATGGGCGTCGAGCACGCGCTCCTGCCCGAAAAAGGCCTTGTGGTTCCCGGCGATTGCGTCGTCGGCGCCGATTCCCACACCTGCACTTACGGGGCTCTCGGGGCCTTCTCGACGGGCGTGGGCTCCACGGATCTCGCGGCCGCCATGGCCACGGGGGAACTCTGGTTCAAAGTCCCGCCGGCGCTCAAATTCACTCTTGTCGGAAAACCGGGGCCCTGGGTCGGCGGAAAGGACGTGATCCTCCATATCATCGGCATGATCGGCGTCGACGGGGCCCGCTACAAGTCCATGGAATTTTCGGGCCCGGGCCTCGTGAATCTCAGCATGGACGACCGCTTCTGCATGGCCAACATGGCCATCGAGGCCGGCGGAAAAAACGGAATCTTCGCGGTGGACGAAAAGACCCTCGAATACCTCGCGGGCAGAGCAACACGGGACCCGCTTGTGGTGACGGCCGATCCCGACGCGATCTACGAGGCCGAATATACGATTGATCTGTCGCGGATCAAGCCCACGGTGGCCTTCCCGCATCTGCCGGAAAACACCAAAACCGCCGAAGAAGCGGGGGATATCCCGATCGATCAGGTCGTCATCGGATCCTGTACCAACGGGCGGCTTTCCGATATGAAGACGGCCGCCGAAATCCTCAAGGGGCGGCATGTGGCGAAAAATGTCCGGACCATCATTATTCCGGCGACGCCGACCATTTACAAACAATGTATCCAGGCGGGTTACCTCAATATCTTTGTGGACGCGGGCTGCGTGGTCTCGACGCCGACCTGCGGGCCCTGCCTCGGCGGCTACATGGGCATACTCGCCGAAGGAGAGCGCTGCGTCGCCACCACAAACCGGAATTTTGTCGGAAGAATGGGCCATACGGGCTCGGAAGTTTATCTCGCGGGGCCGGCCGTGGCCGCGGCCAGCGCAATTACCGGAAAAATCACGAATCCTCAGGAGGTCATGAAATGAACGCGAAAGGAAGAGCGCAAAAATACGGCGACAACGTCGACACCGACGTCATTATTCCCGCAAGGTACCTGAATACCCAGGACCCGGCGGAATTGGCCTCTTACTGCATGATCGACATCGATCCCGCCTTCCGGGGCCGGATCGAGCCCGGAGATATCCTCGCGGGCGGCGGCAATTTCGGCTGCGGATCGAGCCGTGAACACGCCCCGATTGCCATCAAGGCCAGCGGGATTTCCTGCGTCATCGCCAAGAGCTTCGCCCGGATCTTCTACCGGAACGCCATCAACATCGGCCTGCCGATCCTCGAATGTCCCGAAGCCGGCGACAAGATCCGCCAGGGCGACGAGATCGCCGTGGATTTTGATTCGGGCGTCATCACGAATCTCACGCGGAATGAACGCTATCAAGCCCAGCCCTTTCCGGAATTCATCAAGGACATCATCGCGAAAAACGGCTTGATGAACGCCATCGGCAAGAGGGGGTAGGGAAATGCGGAAAACCATCGCCCTGATCCGGGGAGACGGCATCGGACCCGAGATCGTCGGGGAAGCCCGGCGGGTTCTGGAAACCGTCGCCGAAAAATACGGCCGTGAATTTATTTTTACGGAAGTGGACGGAGGAGGGGCCGCCATCGAGCGCTACGGGGAACCCATGCCGGAACGCTCCCTCGAGGCCTGTCTCGCGGCGGACGCGGTCCTGCTGGGGGCCCTCGGGCATCCGAAATATGACGGGGTTGCCCCCGCCATCCGGCCCGAAAAGGGCTTGCTGAAACTGCGGCAGGCGCTGGGGCTCTTCGCCAATATCCGGCCCGCGAAACTGATCCCGGCCTTGAAGGAGGCCTCGCCGCTCCGGGCGGATATCCGCGATCGGGGCATCGATTTTCTCATTGTGCGGGAACTGATCGGGGGGATCTATTTCGGGAAACGCAAGACCGAAGAGATCGATGGCGTCATGACCGCCACCGATACGCTCCGCTACAGCAAACCCGAAATCGAGCGGATCGCCCGGGTGGCCTTCGAATTGGCCGCCAAAAGAAAAAGACGGGTCTTATCCGTCGACAAGGAAAACGTATTGGACAGCTCAAAGCTCTGGCGGAAGACCGTCGCGGACGTCGCGGCGGCCTATCCGGGCGTCGCCCTTTCCCATATGCTGGTGGATAACGCCGCCATGCAAATCGTCAAAGATCCCGCGCAGTTTGACGTTGTCGTGACCGAAAACATGTTCGGGGATATTCTCTCCGACGAGGCCAGCATGATCACGGGCTCCATCGGACTCATCCCGTCCTGGAGCACAGGGGAAGGCAAGCGCGGCCTCTATGAGCCCATCCACGGGAGCGCTCCCGACATCGCGGGAAAGAATCTCGCCAATCCCATCGGGACCATCCTTTCGGCGGCGCAGTTGCTGCGCCATTCCCTCGATCTCGAGGAAGAGGCCCGGGCCGTGGAAGCGGCCGTGGAAAGGGTCCTCGCCGCCGGATACCGGACCGCCGATATCGCGGGGCCGGGGGAGAAGTATCTCGCGTGCGCGGAAATGGGGGAGCGGATACGGAGGGAGATATCTTGAAAAACATGATTTCGCACAAAGGCACAAAGACGCAACGATCAGAACAACACAGGCTGTTTCACAAAAGTAACCTCAGTCGGCTTGGGGGTTAGTTTCAGGCAATTCGCAAAAAGACGCTGGAGACTATCATCGTTGTAAACAGAATAAAACTCTCCGTTCAGATACACAACAGAGGATTTGCCCGCCTGCAGCAGGCGAAGAATATTGTTCATGGTTCCCCGGCTTTGGCCGTTCCAAATCATGAACCCATAGTCGGTGGCAGCTGTCATGGCGATATCTTTTTGCGCGAAATATTCCGCGCTTTTGAGATCACGATTCGCCGGAATACCCTCCACCGGCCAGACGCCGATGTTGTTGCGGGTTTTCCCGTTGCAGGCAAAAATCGTGACATTGGGATATCCGACCGACGCGTAAAAAGATTGCACGAGGCTGTCAACACCAGGGGCGTCACCGATCAGCACATCATAATTTTTGGAGCGTATGGATTCAAGCTTTTCCTTGACAGCGTCGTCGAGGAATTTGATTTGTCTTGCGCCGGCAATGAAAATTTTCATTTTGCGCCTCCAGTGTGCGTTATGGTGAGGACAAAAACATTGACAACCAGTGCGTCCCGTTTCAGCGCGCGGGTGCATTCCGTCAGCGTTTTGCCGCTCGAATAGAGATCGTCAATAAGCAGGACATTACATTTGCGTTTGGCGGGTTTCAGCAATCGAATCTGCGGTTGGGCGTTTCGGTCTTTCATTTGGACCGGATTGTCGTTGGCAAGCACTTCCGTGGAATATGGGATATCATAATGAGCTGCAACGGCCTCGGCAATTAAAAACAGGGGCTGAATATCCCGATTTTTTGTCGGCGGAACCGGAAGGAGGATGTCCGCATTGATGTCCGGCAGCCATCGATCCAAAAATGGGGCGGCCAATTGAAGAATTTGAGCGGATGTGTCGAGCCGGCCGTTATACTTCAGCTGATACAGCAACTTTCCGATTTCTGAATATTCGTTCTTGAACTGTTTGTGGCCGAAAGCGTCTTCGCCAAGATATCTGCTTGATTGGATGTGTTTATCCAGCGCGTAGCCTTCCGTCCATTCGCCAATCAATTTTATCGGATGAATTGAAGCCATTTGCCGTACCTCCGGGCGCGCGCTGCGCGCCCCTACGTTTCGTTAATATGATTTTTTTATTTTAAAACCCAGCTTTCCGCGAAAAAATCCTCATGCTCGACGGATTCGGCGAGCTTGTATCCGAAAGCGGCCGGATCGGGGAAATAGAGCGGGCTTTTCGCCGCAGCCACAGGCACGTGGGGCTTCAGGCGGGAAATATACAGATGGTCGAGGACGTAATTTTCCAGAAATAGTATGTAAATGCTGTAGCCGCCGCAAATAAAAACGGATTTTCCGGAGTCCGCGTACTTCGCGAGGATGCCGTCGATATCCATGCCGAAATCCAGGACCTCCACGGTCCTGTTTTTCTTCATCAACTCAAGGGGTACGTACTGCGCTGTCGTGAGCCCGAAAAGGACTACGTTTCCGACGGTTCGGGATTTGTAGTAGCGCAATTCTTCGGCAGAGTGCCAGAGCAGCCCGTTACCTGCGGGGTTGGCGTCTCCGAGGAGGTTGTCTTTGCCGAGGCAGACGATCAGGTTCAATTCCACCGGGGCGGTTTTAAATGGCGATTTCATAAGAAATTTTCTCTCCGTACTGATAATTTTCCACGACGACGTCGTCGGGTTTGAATTCATAGATCGAGGTAAAATTGGCGATCCGGGCGGTGGCGCCGTCGTAAACCGGGCGTTTGACCTGCTCGAGGATCTTCTCCATATGTCTGTCGTAAATGTGCATATTATGGATGTTCCAAATGATCTCCGCCGGTTTCAGCCCGCACTCAAGGGCCACAAGCTTGTGGAGAATCGAATACTGGTACACATTGGCCACGAGCCCCAGGGCCACATCGCAACTCCGCTGCCGGACCTCAAGGTAGAGTTTCCCGTCCACGACGCTCCATTGGGTCAGATGCACACAGGGCGTGAGGGCCATATCCGCCAGGTCCTCCGGGACCCAGATCTCCGTCATGATCCGGCGGCTGGCGGGATTGTGTTTCAATTCCCCCAGCACGTAGTCCAGCTGATTGCGGTACTTGAAGACCGGGCGGCCGATCTCGTAGCCGTAAGCCTTGCCGATGGTCCCGTCGGGGCGCTTCCATTCGTCCCAATACTTGCATTTGAGCGCGTTCAGAGTATTGACGTCGTTGGATTGCAGGATCCAGATCCAGTAAAGTTCCCGGATCGGGTCCTTCGTCGGCGCGAAGCGCGTCGTAATCAGGCAGAGTTCGTCGGTCCCGTTGTCGATCCGGAACTGATAGCCGATAAAGCTCTTGTAGTGGGCCGGACTGCCGTCGGCGTATTTTGTCCGCACCGCGCCTTTACTCCACGTCCCTTCCCGGTCGATGGTTTCGACGATTTTATGATAAACAAGATCGAATGTGCTCATGCTTCCTCCGCGATTTCCTGTTGGATTTCTTCCAGTATCTCAGAGAAAGTATCGTAGCTTTTGGTACTTTCAGGATGCTTCATAATTTCTTCTTCTTCCTTGAATGCCTCCAATGTTGCCTTATTCGGTCTTCGCTTCACGGGAAACGGGATACCATGCTGTTCAATAGATTTTTTCAAAAAAATCGTGTATGCCGTTGTCATGTTCAATCCAATTCCTCGAAATAAATCCTCAGCCTCTTTTTTCAAGTTCCTGTCAATCCGGAATGTTATACTTGTAGAATCCTTATTCTCCATCGATACATCACCTCAACTAATTATAACAAAATTTATGTTCACCGTCAATACATTGCATGAAAATCTTGAAAAGTTTTGCAAAGATGAATTGAAGCGGCGCGCGCAAAACGCAATCCTGTTTTCACACAAATCATATGCTTTTTGTCTCATCGTCCTCTTTTGATACATTCACTCTGCTCAGATAAAGCAATTTTGTCCATTTCTTGACAGAAGCGCCCAAATTCTGTACAATATGGAATAATCGCAACGATGGGCTACTTGATGAAATCATATTTCATAGGAGGGCAAAGTATGGCAGAGTCAAAAGCGGTAAAAAAATTCAAGTTCCCTGATTCTTTCGTTCTGATCGGGATCCTGATCCTCATCACGGCAATCCTCACCTATGTCGTCCCCTCGGGCGTCTACGACATGGTCAAAAACGAAGCCGGCACCAGCGTGGTGGATCCCAATTCCTTTCACTTTGTAGAGCGGACGCCGACGACGATCATCCAACTGTTCAAGGCCTTTTATGTCGGACTCAGCCGGAATTACGCGACCATTTTCCTCGTTATGCTCGTCGGCGGCTATTTCAAGGTCATCAACGAGACCAAGGCCATTTCCAACGGCCTTTCGATCCTCTTCGGAAAAATGAAGGACCGGGCCCTGCTGATCCTGCCCTTCGTGCTGATTTGCTTCCACATTCTGGGGACAACTGGCGTCGTGGTCAACTCCGTCGTGGCCTTTATCCCGCTGGGACTCCTCGTCGCGAGCCAGATGGGTCTTGACCGGATCGCGGCCGTCGGCATTATCTACGCGGCCTGCTACGGCGGCTGGGGAACTTCCTTTATGGGAGCGACCTCCGTGCAACTGGCCCAGTCCATCGCGGGAATCCCCATCTTGTCCGGCGTGGGCCTGCGCCTTGTGGTCACGGCCATTACCGGCGTCGCCACCGTGATCTATGTGATGCGCTACTGCTCCAAAGTAAAAAAAGATCCCGAAGCCAGCTATCTTTACGGTACGGAGTGGGCCGATTTCGGCGCGATGAAACATGTCGACGGCGTGTATACCTTCGGGGTCAAAGAGGCCATTATCCTTGTCCTGACCTTCGGCGGAATCATCATCTATGTAATCGGCACCGTAAAATACGGCTGGGGCAACGACTGGTTCATGGCTATTCTACTCTTTGTGGCCATCGTTTCGGGAAAACTCGTAGGCATGTCTTTGAATGAAATCGCCCAAACTTTCATGAAAGGACTCCGGGAAATGTCCTACGGCGCCATCCTCATCGGCTGGGCCAGCATCATTTCCGTGCTCCTCACTGACGGAAAGATTATTCACACGCTGATCTGGGCGGCCTCGCTGCCTCTCAGAGCCATGCCGGGAACCATCGGCGCCGTCATGATGTTCTTGATCAATTCCGTCTTCAATTTCTTCGTACCCTCGGCCTCGGGGCAGGCGGCTATCGTTATGCCCATTATGGGGCCTTTGGCCGATGTGGTGGGCCTGAGCCGCCAGATTTCAGTACTCGCCTATCAATACGGGGACGGGCTCTCCAATACCATCGTGCCCACCTCAGGCGTCCTCATGGGCGTTCTGGGCGTCGCGGAGATTCCTTTCCAGAAATGGCTCAAATTTATGATTCCCCTGTTTTTGATTTGGACAGTCATCTGTGCCCTTGCCATGGTGGCGTCCGTAATGATCGGCTATCATTGATCGGAGGTGTATACTTATGGCCAATCAGATTTATTCTTACCTGAAATCCCATGAACGGGAAATTTTTGACGATCTCAAGGAACTGGTCCGGGCGGAAGCCACTTCCGCCGACCTTGAGGAACTGAAGACCGTGAGGGCGGTCCTGATCCGCCTGATCCGGGAGCGGACCGGCGTGACGCCGGAAGTTCACCGGACGCCCGGCGGGCATGATCCCCTTTCATTTGCCTGGGGAAAAGGAGAGAAAGACATCCTCCTCGTCGGGCACTTCGATACCGTGATCCCTATCGGCTCCTACGCGCTCCGCGAAGAAGACGGCAAGCTCTACGGGGCGGGGGTCCTCGACATGAAAGCGGGTCTCGTCTCCATCCTCTGGATCGTCAAAGCCTACCGGGATCTGGGCATAGCGCCCGCGAAGAGGCTCAAAGTCCTTATGAACTGCGATGAGGAAATCGGAAGCGCGGATTCCGCGCCCCTCATTATGGAAATGGCCCGGGACAACAGCGCCGCGGCCCTGATTCTCGAGCCCTGCGCCTCAAGCGGGGATCTCAAGACCGGCCGCAAAGGAGGCGGCGGATTTACCGTCAAGACCTACGGGAAGGCCTCCCACGCGGGGCTGGAGCATAAGCTGGGCATAAACGCCATTGAGGAACTGGCCCGGGAAATCCAGTATATCCACTCGCTGACCGATTACGAAAAGGGCAGCACCCTCAGCGCCGATGTCGTCACCGGCGGGACCAAACGCAACGTCGTGGCCGATTTCGCGCAGGCGGACGTCGATTTCCGCTACTCGTCCCCGGCGGAATACGAGCGGATCCGGCAATTGATCGCCGATTACCAGCCGACGGTGGCGGGCGCGACCCGGGAGGTCGTATTCGGCAAATGCGTCCCGCCCATGGAGCAGACGCCGGAAAACTTGAAACTTTTCGCGCTGGCGGAGGAGGCCGGAAAAGAAGTCGGGCTCGCCTTTTCCCATGTCTTTGTGGGCGGCATCAGCGACGGCAACCCCATCGCCCCTTACCTTCCGATATTGGACGGTCTCGGCCCCCACGGCGACGGCGCCCACACGCTGACGGAATTTATCTATATCGATCAGCTGATCCCCCGGATCGCCATGGTCGGAAACTTGATCCTCAAGATCTGACGTCCCGGGATAACTCAAAAACTCAGAAAAAATATCCGGAACCCATTGAAAAAAAGCCGGTTCTATGATACAATGGCTTATTCGGTCGCCCGCGGGCATCCCGGGCGGCCATTCTCAACGGGGGTTTTGAAATTGACAGACAGAAAAAGGGGCTTTATGCTCCTCATCATTGCGTCGGTCCTGTGGTCCACAGGGGGTATGCTGCTGAAACTCGTCACCTGGAACGGCTTCGCGGTGGGGGGCTTCCGCTCCCTGGTCTCGGCGGTTTTCATCTCGTTCTTCGCCAAGGGGATCAACCTGAAATTTACCAAATGGCGCGTGATCGGCATGATCGCCTACGCTTCCACGGTCATCCTCTTCGCGGTGGCGAACAAAATGACGACGGCCGCCAACGCCATTATGCTCCAGTACACGGCCCCGGTCTACGCGGCCATATTCGGCGCGAAAATTCTCGGCGAGAAGCTCCGGAAGCGGGATATTCTCTCGATTGTCGTGGTCCTCTCGGGCATGGTTCTCTTCGCGGCGGAAGGCTTGCAGGGCGGGCATTTGTTCGGGGATGCGCTGGCCATTCTCTCAGGCGTCACCTTCGCCATGGTGGCCGTGGCCCTCAAGGTCGAAAAAGACGTCGATCCCGTCCAGAATATCTTCTGGGGGAACGTGCTGGCCTTCGCGATCTCCGCGCCCTTTATGCGCAATATATCGCTGACCTTTTACAACATTTCCGGTGTAATCCTGCTGGGCGTCTTTCAACTGGGCGCGGCCTATGTGCTCTACGCCAAAGGCATGCGCTATGTGACGGCCCTCGAAGGGTCCATTATCCCCATGTTTGAGCCCATATTGAACCCCGTCTGGGTCTTTCTCACGATCGGGGAGACGCCGGGGCGCCTGGCCGTCCTCGGCGGCGCCGTCATCATCTTCGGCATCTTTATGCGGGAAATTATTGATTTCACGCAAAAACGGATCATAAAAAAAATCCCCTCGTCCTGAGGGGGTTTTTTACATCGTATAGATTCTCTTGGCGTTTTCGTAAAATACCGCGTTCCAATATTTTTCCGGTACGATATATTTCACAAAGTCAATATACGCGCCCATATTCGTCAAAGGCCAGTCGGTCCCGTACATGAGCTTGTCGTAGCGGTTGAGGATCGCGAGCCATTTTTTGACTTCCTCCACAAAATAATAATCGGTCTTCACATACTCTCCGATCTCAAAATTTCCCTCGATCAAGCCCGAGAGATCGCCGTACACATTCTCGTTTTTCTCGAGGACCGCTTCCATTTCCGCGAGAAAAGGATAGCCCACATGGCACATGACAAAGCGGGTGTCCTGGAATTGCGCCGCGGTCTCGTCCACCACCAGCGGGTGGGAATACTTGAGGACGCCCTTGTCGTTGGCCGTAAGCCCCGTGTGGATCGCGACGGCCTTGCCGTAACGGGCGACCAGCTCGTAAATCCCGTGGTAATGCTTCTCGTAGATATATTCGTGGGTATAACCGGGGTAGAGCTTGACGCCGACGCAGGTCTTCCGCTTGAGATTTTCCTCGATGTTTCCCAAAATGCGCGGATCAGTCAGTTCCGCCGCCGTCATGTGGTTGACGCCCACGGCGTAATAAAAAATATCGGGGTAATGATTCGCCTCGGGATCTGTCCCGTAATTCCCCATAACCACGGCCCGTTCGATGTTGTACTGCCGGAAAACAGCCCGCAAATGCGCCTCGCTGTTCTCATGCCCCGCCTGTTTCGCCAACTCCGTGAAATGACCCTCGGGGTCCACCCGGAAATGAATATGGCTGTCGATGATTTTCATTTTTTCGTTTTCCTCCCGCCCGTATTGTATTTTGCGCTATAGCATATCATACCGCATCGAGATGTATTTTGCAAGCCTTTTTTTCCGAAGGCTCGCGGACGCCCGATCCGCAAAAAAGAAAACCGGACCGCTACAGATGGCTGTATGTCCAGGTCGGTTTTCTTTTACGCTAACTTTAAAATATTTAGGAAAGAATATTGCACACCGATATCATAGCATAAGAAGCGGCGGATGTCAACAAAAATATTTTGATTTTTAAACTTTTCTAAATAAAAATTACGCTGTGAGTCAGAAATAGGGAGTTGAAACGCTTTCGTCAAAAAAAGTCCTTTTCATTTTGAGCATTTTCCTGTATAATAGTGTATCGGAATCTATCCGAAAGGGGGAAAACATGCCAGTACAATCAGCAACGGCGACGATTTCGACGCCGCCGGAAAACAAATTGGGTACCATGAAAATCAGCCGTCTGATCCTCAGTATGTCCATCCCGATCATGATCTCCATGCTCGTGCAGGCCATGTACAACATCGTGGACAGCATCTATGTGGCGCGCTACGATGTGGACGCCCTGACGGCGCTCTCCATGGCCTTTCCGGTGCAAAACCTCATGATCGCCGTGGGGGTCGGCGCCTCCATCGGGACAAACGCCTGCCTTTCCCAGGCTCTCGGCGCGAAAAAATTCGTCCGGGTCAACCGGGTCGCCATGCAAGCCATCCTGCTGGCCCTCCTGGGTTCCCTGGTCTTCATCTGCGTAGGGCTTGCGGGCATCGGACCCTTTATGCGATCTCAAACCACTATCGGGCCCATTATCCGGCACGGCAGCGATTACCTTTTCGTCGTTACGGTCTTTTCTCAGGGGCTGTTCATGCAGATCATGATGGAAAAATTGCTCCAGTCCACCGGAAAAAGCATATATTTTATGATTACGCAACTGACCGGGGCCGTCATCAACATTATCCTGGACCCGATCATGATCTTCGGCTATCTGGGCTGCCCGGCCATGGGGGTCACGGGAGCCGCCGCCGCTACGGTAATCGGCCAGTATTGCGCGTCTTTGCTGGGTCTGTGGTTCAACCTGCGGGTCAATACGGAAATCGAGTTCCGCCTCGCGAATTTGCGGCCCGACTGGCGGATACTGGGGAAAATTCTCTCGATCGGGATCCCCTCCATGCTCATGACGTCCATCCTGTCCTTTACGACGGTCTTTCTCAACAGGATCCTGATCTCCTTCACCAAATACGCCGTGGCCGTATTCGGAGCGTATTTCAAGCTCCAGAGTTTCGTTTTTATGCCGATTTTCGGCTTGAATAACGGGATCATTCCGATTGTGGCCTACAATTACGGGGCCAGGCGCAAGGACAGAATCAAAGAAGCCATCTTCAAGGCGGCGCTCTACGCCACGATCATCATGCTCGCGGGGCTCGCGGTCTTTCATCTTTTCCCGCGGGAATTGCTGGGGCTCTTCAACGCCAACGACGAAATGATCGCAATCGGGGTGCCGGCGCTGCGGATTTTGAGTCTCTGCTTTATTTTCGCGGGTTTTTGTATCATCTCCATGTCGGTCTTTACGGCGCTGGGAAAGGCCATGTACAGCCTGATCACGACCCTTGTGCGGCAGGTGTTCTTCCTGATCCCGGCGGCCTGGTTGCTGTCGCTTTTGGGGAATCTGGATTTGATCTGGTTTTCCTTTACGATCGCGGAAGTGGCGTCTGTTTTGGCGATCTTATATTTTCACGTGCGGGTGCATCGGATGCTCGAGAAAATTTGAGGTTACCCGCGCCGATAATGCGCAAATACAAGCTTCCCGATCTCGCTGTTGATCCGGACGCCGTCTTCCTTGCTTTGCAGTTCCTTCGTAAAGACGAGGACGTCCACCCAACCGTCCGGGAAAAACATCCTGCCCGCGTCGTGCTCAATGCCGTCCAAATCGCCTGTTTTGTGGGCGAAGGGAATCGCGCCGTTGAAAAAGAGGGGGAGCTTGTTGTTGCAGGCCTGGGCTTTCAGGATCGCCAGTTTGTCGGAGTCTCCGCAGAGGATATCCAACACTGTCGCCGTGTCTTTTGGCGTCGTAAAATTCTCAATCCCCCTGTCCCTCGCGGCGTAGTCGAACATTTTGCGTCCGAGGACGGTCCCTGTGGCCCCGATCTCCCGGATATAGCGGTTGACGGCCTCGAGGCCGGTAAAATCGATCAGCATGTTGGTCGCCGTGTTGTCGCTCAGGGCAATCATGAAGAAAGCCAGATCCCGGGCGGAGAACGCAAGCCCTTCGCCAAGATATTGCAAAATCCCGAAGCCGCCGACTTTGTCGGCGCTTTTCAGCACAAGTTTTTCGGAAAAATCCGCTTTTTTGAGCGCGCCTAAAATGTAGAGCTTGATGATGCTCGCGGCCGGAAACACAAGGTTTTCGTTGACCCGCATGCGGATTCCGCCCGCGTCTCTCAGCATAAAGCCTTTGACGCCGCTGTATTTTTCCAGGATTTCCTGTATTTTTCCCTTCAGACGGTCCATGCGCTTCTCCTATGACGGGGGTAAACCCTCCGTCAGCCATTTTGCCAAATGGATATGCCGGAACCCGTTGTAACTCATATCCACTTCATCAAGAGACAAGACGATCCGGGGCCATCCCGAGTCAAGCCCTTTGAACGCGCCGAATTCCCTTTCCCGCGTTTCCGGAGAAGCCAGCAGATAGCAAACTTGCACGTACAGCCGCTCTTCCCCTTTACCGGCCACAAAATCAATCTCCTGTCGCCCGTTTTTCCCGACCGCAACCTGATAGCCGCGCCGCAGAAGTTCCAGGTACACGATGTTTTCCAACACAAAGGCGATATCGTCCCGGTTCCGGCCATAGAGGGCCTGCCGCAGTCCGTGATCGGCCACATAGTATTTGCCTTGCAGCTTCAGGACATCTTTCCCGCGCAGGTCTTCCTCTTTGACATGATAAAATAAGAAAGCGTTCTCACAGGCTTTGATATAGTTGAGAATCGTGTCGGTACTGACCGGGCGATGTTCATTCTTGAAATATTTCGAAAGACTTGTGGCGGAAAATTCCCTGCCGATACTGCCCATAACATAGGCCACAATCCGTTGCAGCAGATCCACGTCCCTGATCTTGTTACGCCTCACGACGTCCTTCAAAATGATGGAGTTGTAAATGTCCCGCAGATAGATCCCGTATGAGGGCCCGGACAGCGGGAGATTATCGAGAAAAGGAAACCCGCCCCAGGTGAGGTATTGCTCAAAGGTATGCTCGGGAGAAAGCTGCAGAAATTCCGCGTAGGAAAAGGGATAGATCACAAATTCCACATACCGCCCGCCAAGAAAACTCGAAAGCTCTCCGGAAAGCAGCTTCGCGTTGGATCCCGTAATATAGATGTCCGCGTCGTACGTGACGCGCAGCGAGCGGATGGCCTTCTCCCATTCGGCCACATCCTGAATTTCATCAAAAAACAGACGCCATTTCTCTTTGCTGTCGCCGATGACGCCGTCCACATAGGCATGCAGCGCCTGATAAGTCAAAAGAGGCGCATTTTTGAATTCTTCAAAATTCAAAAATATCGTGTGCGCCTCATCGTTGATTTCTTCCCGGATCAGATCGAGCATTACGGATTTGCCGCAACGCCGGATACCGGTAATGACTTTGACGAGATCGGTCCCCATGAAGGGCCTGATCTTCGCCAGATATTGCTCGCGTTTAATTCTATGCGTCGTCTCCATAAGAATATTATATCTTATTTATGGGCGACAGTAAAGTTTTTTTTGATTTTTATCGATTACAATCGATAAATTTATATTTTTTTCCGTTTTATCGACTATAATCGATAAAACTGAATTTTTTCAATTTTATCGATCATGGTCGACGGATGTCATCACTGCAAGTATTGCGCCAGCTTCCCCATAATCAGCAGGAAGTTGTCGGGATTCCATTCCCCCTGCCCCTTGACGGCGCCGTTCTCGTCAAATTCCGCATACGTGCCGGAAACCCCCAGCGCCTTCAGCGCGGCGGGCGGGTTCTGGGCGTTGATGGCCGGCAGATTGATCCGCGCAATATCGGGAATGACTGCCGTCAACTCAACTCGGGGCTTTCCGTCGGACGTGAGCCGCCGCAAAAGGGCCCCCAGCTTCCCCTTTTCCAACGTAAGCGTGACTTCAAACCGTATGCCCTGCTGGGTCATGTCGATGTAATAGCTCAGCTTGCCGATTTTGGCGGCTTCTTTCAGCATCACGGCGACCGTGGCAAGCTTGTCGGGGCTCCCCGCGACGGCCATGATTTCATTCACATCGACGTCCATGACGTCTGAAATATGGGCCTTCAACACAAAGGGTCCGCCGTCTCCGGTGATCACGTTCAGGTCGAGGTCAAAGCCCCTGAGGTTCCCGTGGGCATCCATCCGCATGCTTCCGCTGCCCTGAAAGTTCTTCATGTCCATCTCAAAATCGACGTTTTCCAGTTTCGCCCACTCCTGCGCGATGGCGTTGAAATCCACCATCCGGAGCCGCAGCAACATCTGCTCGGGTTCTTTGACTTTATTGGCGTCCGACAGTGGCTCGTAGAGCTTGACGAGTTTTTCGACGTCGAGCTTGCGGAAATCTCCGGTCCGGAACCTGTACTCAATGTCTCCCGTGTCGGCGTCCGGTACGACGCCCTTGCCTTTCCCCTCGAGGAAGCCCTCCTTGTAGGTCAGGTCAAAATTGACGAGCTCCCGGTTCGTGTCGCCGGGCAGATTCTCGACGTAGTGCACGATCATTTCGCCGCTTTGGGCGTATTCGGAAAGGAGCGTCCAGGGGTTGATCGTCGCGTCGGTCAGTGACATAAGCGCTTGCTGCGCGCTTTTGTCGCCCCCGCTCTGAATGATCTTGAACGTGACCGTACCTCTATTCCCGCCGTCGGGATGATAGGTCCTGACATCGCCCGTGAGTTCCTGTCCCACGCATTTACCCGAAAAATACGGATTGCCATCCTCGTACCAGGCCTCGAAACTCTCGATGAGCCCGTCTTTTACCCGGATATCCTGTTGTTTTTTGCCGTCGGGGAACGTTTCCTTGACGGTCCCCGTAAAGGGCGTCGTTTCTCCTTTGTAATAGAGCAGGCGGTCCTTCGGTTCCAGTTCCCCTTCCCTGACTTCGCGTCCGAACGCCAGCGCCGCCAACATCAAGCATACGCATAAGATTTTTTTCATCCCTTACCTCCTCGAAATCGTCATTTACCGCATGGATCAGCTGTATTTTCCGTAATTGGCCTCAATAAAGGCGCTCCCGCCCACGAATTCCCGCAGCAGCGAGTCGTCGGGCACAAGGTTGGCGCTCACGTCAAGGAAGCAGTTGAGGATGCTCAAGAGACGCTTGGCCAGCTGATAGGAGCGCGTCCCCACCTTGATCTTGATCAATTCTTTGATCGCGTAGCTTTTCAATACCGCCAGTTCATAGACGAGGCAGGAATTGAAGATGACGTCGGCCTCTTCCTGAAAGGGGAAAATGTGCTTTTGCTCGCCCAGACGCACGGCGTGCCACATGGAGAGCGTCTCCTCCACATGGATATCGCGGGAAAAACTGTCCCGGGTCAATCTGCGAATCAGTCTCACGTCGCTGGTGGAGATCCGGTTGTGGTCGTCGATATTGAGCTGGGCCAGACAACTGACATAAATTTTGTATTTATTGTGCTTGGGAATCGCCGCGCTCATGCGCTCATTGAGACCGTGGATGCCTTCGATGATGATGACGCCCCGCTCCGGCAGGCGCAAGGTCCGGCCCTCGGGTTCCCGGGCCCCGGTTTTAAAGCTGTATCTGGGCACAAGGGCTTCCCGCCCGGCGATGAGATCGCTCAAATTCTCATTGAGGAGCTTCAGATCCAGCGCGTCGATGGTCTCGTAGTCGTTGTTGCCGTTTTCGTCCAAGGGTACTTTCTCACGGCCGAGATAGTAGTCGTCGAGGGAAATGAGAATGGGATTGACGCCGTTTGCCCGCAAGTGCACATAGAGGCGCTTGGAAAACGTCGTCTTGCCCGAGGATGAGGGCCCCGCGATCGTGACGAGCTTGACCTCGGGATTTTCCGAGATGGCTTCGGCAATCTTGGCGAGGTTCTTGTGATGCAGGGCCTCATTGACCCGGATCACTTCCTCAATGCCGCCGTTCTGGATTTTTTCGTTCAGATAGCCGATGGTCGTGACGCCGAGGATCTTTTCCCATTCCCCGGTCTCCTGAAAGACTTTGGCCATCTTGGGGTTGTCGATCCGCGGCAGCAGTTTCCCCTCCTCCGCAATCGGATAGCGCAGGATAAAGCCGCCGTTGTAGCGCTCAAGGTCAAAGACCGGCACGTCTCCGGTGTAATTATAGGGCTTGACCGAAGTATAGAGATAATCGTAATAGCCGTTGACTTCGTAGAGCCCGATGGAGATCAGTCCGCTGTTGTCCAGAAGCTTCCGGACGTCCTCCCTCGCCAGGGAACCCGATTCGAGCTTCAATTTTTCGCAGTCGTCGGTGACGAGCCTGATCGGATAATTTTTATCGACGATCTCCCGCATTTTTTTCTTGATCCGCTCGTAATCCTCAACCGTGCAGCCGCCTTCCCTGGCCAAAGTCCCGTAGACGCCGTTATTGAGCGAATGGTCGAGATAGACCTTCGCCCCCGGATGGACCCGGGCTTCTGGAAAAAGCTCCGCCACGGCCTTCAGCAGGACCAGTTTCAATGTCTGTTCATACTTTCGATAATCAAATACCGCCATAATTCCCCCCTTGCGTTATGAAGCCGCGGCGCCCGCCCGGTAGCGCCACGAGAGCAAAGCCGCCAAGAGCACCATGGCAACCCCGCTCACCAACACGCAGGCGACGGCGTAAACAAGCTTCCGTTTTCCCGAGATATCGTCCCGCAGATACATGTTCCGCAGGTACACAAATGAGATCAACTCAATCAATAATTTCAACGACAGGACCAGGGGATACTTGAAAAAAATCAGGGCCTCCGTCAGCGCAAACGTATAGGTCAGCGGCGGAATATTCCTGAAAAGCGGGAATTTTTCACCGTCAAGCTTCACCGTGGGCGGCCCGAAGATCACGTCCGTATACTTCAAAAACCGCTGCTTCCCCTTGTCGTCAATAACCGGAAAGCCCATGCCCCGGGCGAGCTTTACGGGAATATCGTTCTGCAGGCATTGCACCCGCAGATACCCGATCGAGAATTTGACTTTTTTCCGGACAAAATCCGGATGGTTGAACTGCGTAATCATGATGTCGCTCCTCCTTTTGCCGCGTGTTTTCTGTCCTTGCCCATGCGTTCGTACAAAATGTCATAGACCGGCGCCAGGCGCAGCTGTTCCGTCACGTAATAGGAAATGGCCGCCACAAGGGCAAGCGCCAGCAAATGATCGAAGGTCCCGGTCATTTCCAGAATCAAAACCGTCCCCGTCAGCGGCGCGCGGACGACAGCCACGAAAAAGGCCGCCATGCCCAGTACGATAAAATGGGGGATGTGCTCGGGTCCCAGGCCCAAAAAGCGGATCAGGACAATGGCGTAAATTTTTCCGAGGATTGCCCCCAAAACCAGCATGGGGAGAAAGATGCCTCCCGCAAAGCCCGTGGAATAGGACATGGCCGTAAACAAAAATTTCACCGCAAACAGGAACACGAGAAAAATCAGCGACTCCCGGGTCCCCTCAAGGGATTCCACGAGGGCGTGCCCTCCGCCCGCCACTTCCGGCAGCGCCAGACACAGCAGGAAGGACGTCGTCATCACGATGGAAATCTTGACTCTTCTTGTCAAATTGATGTAGCGGAATCCGTCCTGAAAGCGCGTCAGCGTCCGGGTGAACAATTTGCCGAACCAGGCCGCGATCACCGCGAAGACGATCATGATCCCGAAATGGAAAAAGGGATTGATGGCCGTCGGATAGCGGGCCGTGATGTTGAAGGCCGTCTGCATCCCGAAAAAGCGCCTGCCTATAAAATCGGCGGCCACGGCCCCGATAAACGTCGAAATCAAAAGTTTCGGCGTAATGACCCGGTGCAATTCCTCGAGGGAAAACATCACCCCCGCCAAAGGCGCGCCGAAGGCCCCGGCAAGTCCGGCGCCGGCTCCGCAGGTGACGAGATGGCGCTCTTCGGTCTCATCCTGCCCGAAGAGCTTCGTGACGCCGTAGCCCACATAGGAGCCCAGTTGCACCGAAGGGCCCTCCCGGCCCAGGGACAGGCCGCAGCCGATTCCCAGGATTCCCGTGACGAATTTGAAGAACAATTCCCGTTTCCAGCGGGCATAGGAGATCGTGCGCAAAAGGACCCCCTTGACCTGGGGGATGCCGCTCCCCGAGATCTTCGGGAAGGCCAGCCCGATAAGCCCCAGTAGCTGCCCCACGGCGATAAAGACCGCTAAGATCAAGAGCATCATCAAGGGATTCCTGAGGCCGTAAGCCTCAAAAAAGCGCTCCCGTAGGCGGTTCACGCCGTTCAGGCCCCAGCGGTACAGGGAGGCCGTCAATCCCGTGAGCGCTCCGGTCAGGAGGCTCAGCAGGAATAAATTTCTCGCTTTTCGCAAATTTTTTCGGTCATCGTTTTCGTTCATTCTGTATACCAGTCCTTCTGTAAATGTGATCGGCAAGGTCGACTGCCACTTTGTTTCCTTTAATATCATGAACTCGCAGAATATCGACGCCCAAGGAGACAGCGGCTACCGAAAGGGCCGCCGTGGCCCCGTCCCTTTCCCGGGGCGGAACGTCGCCTGTAAGGGTCGTCAAAAAGCGCTTGCGGGACGCGCCCGCCAAGAGCGGACCCCAGTCCCGGAACGCCCCCAAATTGCGGAGGATTTCCCAATTTTGCGCAGCGTCTTTACCGAAGCCGATCCCGGGGTCAAAAATCAGCCTGTCCCGGGGGATGCCGGCCGCGTCGGCGATATTTACTGATTTCCGGAAAAAGGCGTGGATCCCTTCGATCAAGCCCTCGGGATAGACATTTTCCCGCCGGTTGTGCATGATCACCAGGCCCGCCCCGTAATGAGCGACGACTCGCGCCATTTCCCCCTTGTCGTATTGCAAGCCCCAGATGTCGTTTACGAGATGAGCCCCCGCCGCCAGAGCCGCTTCGGCGACCGGGTATTTATAGGTATCGACGGAAACGACGGCCTCCGTCTCCCGGACCAGGGCCTCAATCAACGGGATGATCCGCGCGATTTCTTCCCCGGGGCTGATCGGGAGGTAACCGGGCCGGGTCGATTCCCCGCCGACGTCGATGATGTCGGCCCCTTCGGCGAGCATTTGCTTCGCCCGGGCAAGGGCCTCGCCGACGTTCCCGCAGCTGCCGCCGTCGGAAAAGGAATCGGGCGTCAGATTGAGTATCCCCATGAGAAGCGTTTTCTCCCCCAATTCCAGCGATTTTCCCCGCATGCGCATGATCATATCAATTCCCCTTGTCTTCCCGGGTCCGGTCAAGGGCCCGTTTCATGGCGGCCACGGTCAGCCCTGTCAGCGGGTGGATGACATTGGGCGCGATTTCCGCCAGGGGCGTCAGCACAAAATCCCGTTCCGCCAGCCAGGGATGGGGGATCGCCAGATCTTCGTCGGCCATGATCTCCTCCCCGTAGAGCAGAATATCGATATCGATGGGCCGCGGTCCCCAGTGGATCTCATGGGCACGGTCCCGGCCCAGTTCCCTTTCGATGGCCTGGGTCTCCTTTAAAAATTCCCGGGGCGTCAAAAGCGTCGTCATTTTCACGGCGCAGTTGAAAAAATCCGCTTGGTCGGCATAGCCGAAGGGTTTCGTCTCATAAAAGCCGCTGACGGCCGCGACTTCGCTGTGGGGAATCTCCCGCAGACGCTCAAGGGCCAGCGTCAGTTGTTTCTTTCTGTCGCCGAGGTTGGCCCCCAGCGAAAGATACAGGTCGTAACGCTTGCGGGTTATCGTCGCGGACACATATTCAAAGTGCATTTTCAAAGGCGCCCAGGGCTTTTTGATCGTAATCCGGACCGCCTTGATCTGCCGGTATTTTTCGAGCAGGAACGCGGCGATGCTTTCGGCGCAGGTTTCGAGCAGATCAAAACTCTTTTCGGTAAAGTTTTTTTCCACGTCCCGGGCGATCTGCCCGTAATGGATCGTATGCTCCAGTTTCCCGCTGATCCCTGCCTTGCGCAGGTCACAGGACATTTCGACCGTCACGAGAAACTTCTGTCCCAACTTTTTTTCTTCCTGATAAACGCCGTGATAGGCGATAAATTCCAGATTGGCAATCGTGATTTTGTCCATGGCGCCTCCCTATCCCAAAAGCGGCAACAGGCCGGAGGCTTCGCCCCGGGTCGCCAGCGTAACGATGGAACTGCCGTTTTTCTTTGTCCCGATCATGGACATGCACAGATGACGGGCCTCGATCCTAACGGCGATTCCCGCAGGACAAAGGGCCGAATTCAGCGCGTCGGCAATCTCCGCAGTCAGTCGTTCCTGAATCTGCGGACGGCGCGACAGCACTTCGGTCACGCGGATGATCGCGCCGAAACCGGCGATCAGTTCCCCCGGCGCATAGGCGATCGTGATCGCTCCGAAAAAGGGCAGGAAATGGTGCTCGCACATGGAGGCGAAGGCAATGTCCCGCAAAACCACGGGATCGGCGCCGACGGCCCGGTATTTGTTTTTGAGCTCGGCCAGGGGATCCCGACCGATGCCGGCAAAGATTTCCCGCCAGCTCCCGGCGATTTTTCCGGGGGTATCCGAAAGGGCCGCGCGCCTTTCGGGATGCTTTTCCAAAATGTCGAGTATTTCAGTCAATTTTTCTGAAATCGCGGTAATATCTGCGTTAGTTAGCATTTCGTTCCCTTCGGGAAGCGTTTCCCTCATGATTTGCTCCTCTGACTTTTCTACAGATCCAGTTTCAGGTCCCCCTGCTTGATCCAGCCCTTTTTCCGCATGATTTCCGCGAAGAAGAGCGTAATCAGGGCCGGCAGGAGAAAATGCAGCGTCAGAACGCCCGTATAGAGCGAAATACCGCCGCGGCCCAGTTCCGTCATCCGCGTGATCGTGCAAAACTGTCCCACGAGGCCCGAAGTGCCCATGCCGGCCCCGATCGGGACGTTTTCATAGCGGTAGAGCAGGGTGGCCACGGGGCCCAGCACGGCCGAGGCCAGCGTCGGCGGTATCCAGATTTTCCAATTTTTGGCGATGTTTCCGATTTGCAGCATACTGGTGCCCAGGCCTTGAGCCACGAGACCGCCCCAGCGGTTTTCCCGGAAGGACATGACCGCGAAGCCGATCATCTGGGCGCTGCATCCGACGGTGGCCGCTCCGGCGGCGATGCCCGAAAGGCCGATCGTCATACAAAGGGCCGCCGAACTGATCGGCAGCGTGAGGACGATCCCCACCGTGGCCGAAACGACGATCCCCATCAGGAAGGGATGAAGCTCCGTGGCGTACATGACGAAGGCGCCCAGGCCCGTCATGAGCTTCGACAGGGCCGGTCCCGCCAGCGTCGCCACGAAGACCCCCGTAAGGATAGTCGCGGCGGGCGTGACGATGATATCGATCTTCGTCTCTTTGGAGACGAGTTTTCCGAATTCCGCGCCCACCACCGCGCCGATATAGGCGCCGATGGGGCCGCCCAGCTTCATACCGAGGCCACCGGTGATCGTCGAGGCGAAAAGCGCCATATGGGGGGCTTTTAATCCATAGGCGACGGCGACGCCGATGGCGGGACCCGTCATGGAGGCGGCCCATTCCCAGACGACGCCGGTCAGAAATTTGATCCCCAGCCTGCCGCCGATGGTATTGAGGATAGTGCCGATCAAAAGCGTCGAGAACAGGCCCAGGGCCATAAAACTTGACGCGTCCACAAGATAGGTTTTCAAAGACAGACTGATGTTTTTGCGTTTCAAAAATTCGCGCATGCGTACCTCCCGAAAAATAAAAGTGAGCGCGGTCGAAACCGCAGTCGGGGAACTTTTCCCCCAGATGAACTATGCTTTACCCAGATTTTATTTTTCAAGATACCCGCTTTTCAAGTGTACAATTTTTATGTTTGTTATTTTTCTTCGATTAAATTGAGATCCGCTACCTTGCTAAAAATATCGGCAAGGGTTTTGACCTGGGACAGCCGGTTGTTGCGGATCGTCTCGTCTTCGGCGTTGACCATGACCTGCTCAAAGTAGGCGTTGACGACGTCCTTTCCGGTCAAAAGGCTCGCGAAGTAGGCGGCGTAATCGCCTTTGGCCAGGTTTTGCGCCGTTTGCTCCCGCAGATTCTCCGTGAATGCGTACAGATCCATCTCGATATCCTTTTCAAACCAGGCCGGATTGACCTTGGCGGGATTCCCGAAATCCCTGGAAATATTCCCGACCCGTTTGAGAATCGGCAGAAAAGCGCCGAAATCGGGGCTTTTCACAAAGGAATCCAGCGTTTCGACCTTTTCCAGCTCCCGCACGAGATCGTCGCAGGTAACGGTCAAAACAGCCGAAATGACGTCCTTGCCATAGCGCAATTCCGAGAAGATGTTGACGGCCCGCTGGGCGAAAAACTCGAGGACTTCCGCCAGCACTTCGTCGCTCTCCCGTTTGAGGACGCCCGTTTCCGCCAGGACCTTGAGCGCAAAAGCGCAGAGTTCCCGCAGAGACAAGCGCATTTTGGCGTTCAGGATGATGTTGACGATGCCCAAAGCCGCCCGGCGCAGCGCGAAGGGATCCTTGGATCCGCTGGGAATGACCCCGACGCCGAAGCAGCCCGCGAGGGTGTCCAGCCTGTCCACCAGACCCGTGACGGCGCCCTCGACTCCCTCGGGCAGTCTGTCGCCCGTAAAGCGCGGATAATAATGCTCTTCGATTCCGGTCGCGACCTTGTCGCCCTCGCCGGATTTCCGGGCGTAATCGGCCCCCATAAAGCCCTGCAACTTCGTGAATTCCTTCTCGCCGATCATATCGGACACGAGATCCGCCTTGGCGAGGTAAATGGTCCGCAGAATGTCTTTGGACGAAACCTCAAGGCCCAATTTTTCGATTACATAGCGTCCGGTCTTTTCCATCCGGACAATCTTGTCCCAGATCGTGCCGAGGTCCTTCTGAAAGACCACGGTTTTCAATTTTTCGACATTGTCGGAAAGGGGGCGCTTCAGGTCTTCCGTATAGAAAAACCGCGCGTCGGCCAGCCGCGCCGACAGCACTTTTTCGTTGCCCTTGCGGACTTCCGCCGAGTCTCCGACGCCGTTGCGGATCACGATAAATTTCGGCAGCAGCTTGCCCTTCTCGTCTAAAATCGGGAAATAGCGCTGGTGGACCTCCATGGAAATGATCAAAACCTCCTGGGGCACTTCCAAAAAGTCCGAATTGAAGCTTCCTACGATGGCGTAAGGCGCCTCCACGAGGTTGGTGACTTCTTCCAGAAGATCATCCTCGATAACGACCTGTTCCTTCTTGACGCAGGCCCCCTTGACCATCTCCCGGATCATGCGCTTGCGTTCGTCGATATCGATGATCACGTGGTTTTCCCGGATCTTTTTGAAGTAGTCGTCAATGTCGGCGGCCTCAAAGGCCCGGCCGAAAAAGCGGTGACCTCGCGATTTATTGTCGCTTTCAATGCCCTCGATGGAAAATTTGACCACCTCGTTGTCCAGTAAGGCCAAAAACCACTGGATGGGCCGGGCGAAGCGGATTTTCTTGTCGGCCCAGCGCATGGACTTCGGAAAAGTCAGGCTCAGCACAAGATTTTTCAAAATCTCCGGCAGGAGTTCCCGGACCGGCTTTCCCTTGACGAACTTCCGCGCGCCTATGTATTCGCCCTTGGGCGTCGTGATGATCTCGATCTCCGAGACTTTCAACCCCTGGGATTTGACGAAGCCCAGGCCCGCCTTGGAAATGGCGCCGTTGGAATCGTAGGCGATATGCCTGGCCGGGCCCAGATTGACCGTATCGAGATCGCTCTGCAGCTCCGCGAGACCCGTCACTTCCAGCACGAGCCGTCTCGGCGTCCCGTAAGTCCTGGCCTCCTCAAAGGCGATCCGCTCCGCCTTCAGCGTATCGCTCAATTTCGTTTTCATTTCTTTCAACGCGTCCCGCAAAAAGCGCGCGGGGATTTCTTCCATGCCGAGTTCAAACAACAGCCTCATTTGGACGCCTCCTTACCGGATACCGCCGCTTCCGTTTTTTTCAGCAGCGGATAGCCCAGATCTTTCCGGTTTTTCACATAGACCTCGGCGCAACCCCGGGCCAGATTTCTGACCCGCAGAATGTAGGCCATGCGTTCAGTCGTGGAAATGACGCCCCGGGAATCGAGGATATTGAAGACGTGGGAGCACTTGAGCACATAGTCGTAAGCCGGCAGCACCAAGCCCGCGTCGAGGGCCCTTTTGGCCTCCCCCTCGAACTGGTCGAACCACTGGAAATGCAGGTCCGTATCGGCCACCTCGAAGGCGTACTTCGAGTTTTCATATTCGTACTGGAAGCGCATGTCGCCGTACTTGATGCCGGGCGCCCATTCGAGGTCGAAGATGCTCTCTTTGTTCTGGATGTACAGCGCGATCCGCTCGAGACCGTAGGTGATCTCCACGGGAATGGGGTCGAGCTCAAGGCCGCCCACTTGCTGGAAATACGTGAACTGCGTGACTTCCATGCCGTCGAGCCACACTTCCCAGCCGAGGCCCCAGGCTCCCAGGGTCGGAGATTCCCAGTCGTCTTCCACAAAACGGATATCGTGCTTTTCGGGCTCGATCCCCAGATTGCGCAGACTGTCGATGTAGAGATCCTGAATGTCCAGAGGCGAGGGCTTCATGATCACCTGAAACTGGTGATGCTGATAGACCCGGTTGGGATTTTCCCCGTAACGCCCGTCCTTGGGCCGCCGTGAAGGCTCCACATAGGCGACGTTCCAGGGTTCAGGCCCCAGAGACATCAGGAAGGTGTTGGGATTGAAGGTCCCCGCGCCGGTCTCGATGTCGTAGGGATAGCCCGATACGCACCCTTTGGAACTCCAGTAGGTTGAAAGCGCAAAAATCAAATCTTGAAACGTCATTTTCCCTCCAAAAATAGATAATCCCTTTTTTATGATGACTTTTTTCGTTTTTTCCGACAGGCGTCCAGCAAAAAATCAATGATGATGAAGGCGACGCCGAGGTTGATCCAGATGTCCGCCACATTGAAGACATAGACCCAGATCCCGCGGAAATCAATCATGTCGACGACGTAGCCCCGGATGAGCCTGTCCGTCAGGTTCCCGAGGGCCCCCGCCGTGATCAGAATGAAGCCGCCCCGTTCCCAAAAGCTCTGGGCTTTGCGGTTCTTGATCAAGTGCAGGACCATGAGCGCAATGGCCGCGGCCGTAATCACCGTGACCAGGACAGCCTTTCCCTGCATGAGTCCAAAGGCCACGCCCCGGTTTCGGACGCTGGTGATGTGGAAAAACCCTGCGATCAGCGGGATGGTCCGTCCCTCGGGCATCAGTTTGTCCACAAAAAACTTTACGCCCTGGTCGGCGGCCGCCAGAAGCAGAATCAGAATAAACGCTGTCATGGCGCGTCCTTTTTCCTACCGTTTGCCCTGCAAAACGGCCGCGCAGCGCGGGCAGAGCGCCGGCCAGGCGGGATCTTGCCCGATTTCGTCGGAATATTTCCAGCAGCGGGGGCATTTGCCGCCCGTGGCGTGAATGACCTTCGTGTAAATCTCCTTGGCGTCCTCACCTTGTACGAAATCGCCGTCTTTGGCCGCGGAAAGCTCCAGCTGGGAAACGATCAGGACCGTCGTCAGCAGATCCCGGTTTTCCGCGAGGAAGGCCGCCAGGTCTTTATCTTCCGTGTACAGGAAAACCTTGGCGTCAAGGGAGTTGCCGATGATGCGGTTCTCGCCCTGTCGCGCCTTTTCGAGGCATTTGTTGACTTCTTTCCGGATCCGGATGATCTTGTCCCATTTGGCTTCGAGGGCTTTGTCGAAATTGCCCGCCTCGGCCTTGTACCAGTCGGTCAGATGCACCGATTCCTTTTCTTTGGCCGATTCGGGCAGCATGCCCCAGATCTCCTCGGCCGTAAAAGCCAAAACCGGCGCGATCATCTTCGTCAGCGCGACAAGGATCTTCGTCATGGCCGTCTGGGCCGAACGCCGCAGTTTGCTGTCCTTGCCCTCCGTATAAAGCCTGTCCTTGATGATGTCGAGGTAGAAGGCCGACATATCCACGCCCGCGAAGTAGTGAATGGCCTGGAAGAGATTGTAAAATTCGTATTTGTCGTAGTTTTCGGTCACATAGGCCTTGAGGGCCTCGAGCTTGTGCAGCGCCCAGCGGTCGATTTCTTCCAATTCCCCGTAGGGCACGGCGTTGGCGACCGCGTCAAAATCGCCGATGTTGCCCAGGATATAGCGGGCCGTATTGCGGATCCGGCGATAGGATTCCACGACGTTTTTCAAGATGTTGTCGGACACCCGGATATCTTCCCGGTAGTCGGCGGAAGCGGTCCAAAGGCGCAAAATATCGGCTCCGTATACTTTGATGACCTCATAGGGATCCACGGCGTTGCCCAGGGACTTGGAAAACTTGATGCCCTTTTCGTCGACGACGAAGCCGTGAGTCAGGATGCTCCGGAAGGGCGAAGCGCCCCGGGAGGCCACGGAGTTGATGAAGGACGTCTGGAACCAGCCCCTATGCTGGTCGGAACCCTCAAGATACATATCGGCGGGCCAGCGCTGGTCCGTCCAGCGGGAATTTTCCAGAACCGCCGCGTGGGACGAGCCCGAATCGAACCAGACGTCAAGGATATTGGCGTCTTTCCGCAATTTCTTTCCTTTGAGGCCGTACTTGACGAGGTTTTCCTCGCCGATCAGCTCTTCGGCCGTATGAGTCCACCAGGCGTTTGTCCCTTCCACGCGGACAATGTCCGCCACGTGCGTCAGGATATCCCGGTTGTAGATCTCGGCGCCGGTCTCGTCGTCATAGAAGACGGGAATCGGCACGCCCCAGATCCGCTGCCGGGAAATACACCAGTCGGGTCTCGTTTCGAGCATGGATCCGATGCGGTTCCTGCCCCAGGCCGGAATAAACGTCACGCTGTCCAGCGTGTCGAGGAGCTTTTCCCGCAGCCCCGAGCCCTCCACCTGGATAAACCATTGTTCCGTGGCCCGGAAGACCACGGGTTTCTTGGAGCGCCAGTCGTGGGGGTAGGAGTGGGTGATTTCCTTGACTTTGAGGATATGGCCCGTTTCCGTCAGGTATTTGATGATCTCGCGGTTGGCGTCGTCGTAATAGAGCCCCGCGAATCTGCCCGCTTCTTCGGTCAGACAGCCGTAGTTGTCCATGGGGGAAATGACCGGGAGACCGTAGCGCAGACAGGCCACATAGTCTTCCTGCCCGTGTCCCGGCGCGGCGTGCACGGCGCCGGTGCCGTCCTCGGCCGTAACGAAGGTCCCCAGAATCATGAGCCCGGTCCGGTCGAGATACGTATGCTTGAACGTCGTATTTTCGAGGAGGGTCCCCGGAAATTCCTTGATCAGCTCGTAATCTTTGACGTCGATTTCCGCGAAAGCCCGCTGAGCCAGATCCTTGGCGAGAATCAGATTTCCCTTCGGCGTCTTGTACAGGCCGTAAATGAAATCCGGATGCAGAGCGATGGCCTCATTGGCGGGAAGGGTCCAGGGCGTCGTCGTCCAGATCAATACCCAGGCCTGTCCGTCAAAGCCCAGTTTGTCGGTCAGATCCTTGTTGGCCTCCATGCGCACGTAAATCGAGGGCGAAGTCACGTCGTAATATTCGATTTCCGCCTCGGCCAGGGCCGTTTCGGTGGCCGTAGACCAGTAGACGGGTTTCAGCCCCCGGAAAATATAGCCTTTCTCATAAATATCGCCGAAGACTTCCAGTTCCTTGGCCTCAAAGCGCGGATCCAGCGTCAGGTAGGGATCGGCCCAGTTGCCGAAAACGCCGAGGCGGATAAAACCCTCCTTCTGGATATCGATAAATTTGTACGCGTAATCCCGGCAGGCGGAGCGGATCTCGGCCTTCGTCATTTCCTTGGCCTTGTCGCCCAGCATTTCCAGAACTCTGAACTCGATGGGCATGCCGTGGGTATCCCAGCCCGGGATATAGGGCGTGTGAAAGCCGCTGAAGCGCTTGTAGCGGACGATGATGTCCTTCAGGACCTTGTTCAGGGCCGTGCCCAGATGCAGATACCCGTTGGCGTAGGGCGGCCCGTCGTGAAGGATGAATTTCTCCTTTCCTTCGTTTTGCGCGACCCCCCGCTCGTAAATCTTGTTTTCGTCCCAGTATTCCAGTATTTTGACTTCCTTGACCGGAAGGTTGGCCTTCATCTGAAAGGGTGTTTTCGGTAGATTTAACGTACTGCCGTATTCTTTTTCTTCCATGGCTATAGTATTTCCTCCTTATATGAATTCAACGTAATTTTGACCTCTGTGCCCTCGTTTTTTTTGGAGTAGATCTTGATGACGCCCGAATGGTTCCGGATAATCCGGGATACGATGGACAATCCCAGTCCCGGCGAGTTCGTATAGCTCACGAAGGGATCGAAGGCGTGCGCCAGCTGTTCTTCGTTCATGCCGACGCCGTTGTCTTTGATGCAAATGCGGACTTTTTCCGTATGCTTGTCGCGGTTGACGACGATGTTGATCTTCTTGTCGGGCCCGTCCTTGTAATTGAGGGCGTCCTGGGCATTCCGGATCAGTTCCGTAAATACTTTTTCGATTTTTTTCGGATTCCCGAGAATGCTTTCGCTGTGGCTGGAAAATACCGAAAGCGTGATGCCGTCACGGACGAGAGACTCGTTCAGGCCCCTGACGGCGTTTCGTATGGGGATTTCGAGCAAGAAAGGCTCAAATTCGCTTTTCTCTTCACCGTAATCGCTGTAGTCGCGCAAGGTATCGATTTCTTTCGTAATCTTGTAAAGCTCTTCTTTGAGCTCCACGAGGACTTCCTTGAGCTGGCTGTCCTCGATGTTGTACTGATCCATTTTCTCCACGATGGAAAAAAGCTTTTCCGTCGCGATTTTGCGGCGGTTCAAAAATTTTTCCGACAGCTTCCCCACCGTCATGACCCGCTCTTTGTCGAGCTTCTCCTCCTCGAGGTTCTTGTTGGAGAGCTTCATGGAAATATTGATCATCAAAAGCGTCATCAGCTCGATGTCTTCCTTGGTGATCTTCTTGTCGCGGCCGAAATGGTCCACAAGGACACAGCCGTAATTGCGGCTCTTGTCGATGATCGGGAATATGAGAAAATTGCTGATGCCGAGGCTCCGGAAGAGGTCGCTGCCGAAGTTGAACTTGTAGCCCTTTTCGTTGTGGGAAATGACCCTGCGCTCGACGATGGCTTTTTTCAGAAGGCTGTCTTCCTTGAAGGGCGCCTTGATCAGACGCACGAGTTTTTCGATTTCGTTGATCTGGAACTGAAAGCCCGCCATTTTGGCGTCGATGGCCTCACATTCCTTTTTCAGCGTGCTGTTGACCTTGGAGAGCTCGCCCACGAGGGCGTCCATTTCCCGGCTGTAGCGAAAATAGGCGGCCCGGCTGTAGCCGAGACCGATGTCGGATGTGATGGCCGCCAGGATGTCCCGCATGGTGACGAGGATGTCGTCTTCGGTATTGACGGCCATAATGATCTTTTCCACGGTGTCGAGGTTGTGGAGGTTGTCCTGCAGCTTGGCGTTTTTTTCCCTGAGGTCCGCCTCTTTGTTTTTGATGACCCGGACCATTTTCTCGAAGGTTTCCGAGAGGGAATTGATCTCGTCGGCGCCGCTGAAGCGGCTGAGATCGACGTTGTAGTTGCCGGCCGAGATGTTGTCGGCGGCCTTGGCGATCTTGGAGAGGGGCTTCAGCAAGCGGTAAAAGATCCGCCTGCAGAAAAGGACGCTGATCCAGGTCAGGAGCGCCATCAAGGCGGCGATGCCCGCCAGGATCGCGATCTGTTGCGGCATGTTCCCCGCTCTGCCGCGAAAAATATGGGGTCCGCCTCCGATCTTCGCCGAGAGAAAAATCAAAAACACCGTGATGACCAGAGAGCTCATGGTCACCGCGAAAATATTGTATTGAATGATTTTTCTGATCAGCGAGTCTTTTTTGATTTTCATGAATAACCCCGATGTCGCCAGCCGATGTTTTCGCTATTTGTCACGTTTGAATGTCCCGCCTTCGTCAACCTGCCCCCGCAAGCGTAAGGTCCGCCCTTACTTTTTCTTGGATTCTTCAAATTTCGCCCATATGCCCGCTTTGGTCAGAAGGGATTTGACGGTCCGCGTCGGCTGCGCGCCGTTTCCCAGAAATTTGAGAATTTCTTCTTCTTTCAGCGTAACTTTGCTGTCTTCGAGGGGATAATAATTGCCGAGATAGGCCAGGGCCTTCCCGTCCCGTTTGGACAATCCCTCGGTGGCTATCAGCCGGTAGCTCGGTACTTTCTTTGCGCCCAATCTTGTCAGTCTCAGTTTTAACATGTTTACGTTCTCCTTTGTATGATAGATTTATATGATTTTTTTTGCTTGCTTGATTTATGGATCCGCTCCGGGGCCCGTTCAGCGTCCGAAGGGCCCGCCGCCCATGCCGGGGATGTTGGGGAAACGCCCGTTGTTGAAGAGCTTCATCATGCCCTTGAGGTTCTCGAACTGCTTCAGCAGCCGGTTCACGTCGGAAACTTCCGTGCCGCTCCCTTTGGCGATCCGGATTTTCCGGCCGGCTTTGAGGAGGTCGGGATTTTTCCGCTCCGCCCGGGTCATGGACTGGATGATGCATTCGGTCTTTTTCATTTCGTTCTCGGCGGGGCTCAAATCGTCTATTTTCGGCATGCCCGGGAGCATTTTGAGGATGCCGCCCAGGGGACCGAGGCGTTTGATCATTTTGAGCATCCGCAGAAAGTCCTCAAAGTTGAATTTCTGGTTTTTGATTTTCTCCGCCAGGGACATGGCCTCGTCTTCGTCGATATTTTCCTGGGCCTTCTCCACAAGCGTCACGACGTCCCCCATGCCGAGGATACGGGAAGCCAGCCGGTCAGGGTGAAAGCGCTCGATGTCGCCGGGCTTTTCCCCTGTGGAGGCGAATTTGATGGGCTTTCCGACGACGGATTTGACCGAGAGGGCGGCTCCGCCCCGGGCGTCGCCGTCCAGTTTCGTCAGTACGACCCCGTCGATGTTGAGGGCCTCGTGAAAGGATTTGGCGAGATTGACGGCGTCCTGACCCGTCATGGCGTCCACCACCAGGAGGATTTCCTGGGGCCGGAGGGCCTTTTTGACGTCTCTGAGCTCCGTCATCAGCGTCTCGTCGATATAGAGCCGTCCCGCCGTATCGAGGATAAGCCAGGCGCAGTCCTCTTCCCGGGCTTTTTCGAGGGCCCTTTCGCAAATGGCGACGACGTTTTTTTCGTTTTCATCGGCGTAGACCGGAATGTCCGTCTGTTGACCCAATACCCGCAACTGCTCAATGGCCGCCGGTCGGTAGACGTCGGCCGCCGCCAGCATCACGCGATCGCCCTGCTTTTTCAGGTACAGACCCAGTTTCGCGGCGAATGTGGTCTTTCCCGCCCCCTGCAGGCCCGCCAGCATGAGGATCGTGGGGTTTCTCACGCTTTTCGTGAGTTGCGCGTTCGTTCCGCCCAGGAGCTCCACAAGCTCGTCATGGACGATCTTCACAAACTGCTGACCGGGATTGACGCCGCGCAGGACCTCGGTTCCGACGGATTTTTCCAGGATGCGGTTCGTAAAGTCCTTGACGACCCGATAGTTGACGTCGGCTTCCAGCAAAGACATCCGGACTTCCCGCAGGGCCTCTTTGACATTTTCCTCGCTGAGCCTGCCGTGACCCCGGATCTTTTTGAAAATCTCCTGAAAGCGCGCGCCCAGATTTTCCAGCATGATAATCCCTTCCTTAAAACAGCCGCTTCAAAATTTTGTCCAGTCGCTCGGCCGAATATTTTTTCCTGAGGGCCAGCAAATCCTCATAAATGGCCCTTTCTTTGCGGTAAAAGCCCAGTTTTTCCTCATAGCCGCGCAAAAGCGCCACTCCGCGCTTGATGTTGTCCGAGACCGCCTGTCTCGTCACGCCGTGATTCTTGGCGATTTCCGACAGCGACAGATCCCGGGTGAAGTGGTCCAGAAGATATTCCTTCTGCTTGCCCCGCAGCAAGTTTTGATAGTATTCCAGCAAATTGGACAATTCCAAAAATTCTTCGAGCTCCATGGTAATTAGTATTGTATCGCATATGGTCACGTTTGTCAAGGTTTTTTTCTTGACAGAAAAAACAAACGGACCCGCTTCAGGTCCGTCTGCGCTTTCTTGTCTTATGAATTTGATCGATCAATTTCGGCGTGACCTCGGGCGCCGTCGCCTCCGATTGTTCCGCGATCTCCGTCCCGTCGGCGACCTGCCCTTCCGTTACGGGCTGCCGACCGCCCGACACCGGCGTTCCACCTTCGGCCAGCGTGACGGGTTCCGTCTGCTCCGGCGCAATATTTTCCGGCGCTTGTTCTCCGTCTACCGGAGGATCCCGGAAAAGGGGCCTGTCGTCCCGGTCTTTCTGCACGACGCCGAGTTTGGCCAGTTCGTCGGAAAATCCGATCCAGACCGGCGTCTTCATGGGAATCGTTTCATAGAGCCATTTGGCCTCGGAATTGATGAGCCGCATACAGCCCGAAGAGGCCAGGGTTCCCGGCGTCAGGGTCCCTTTGCGGAAACGGGACGTGCCGTGGATTCCGATCGAATGCTGACCTTTTTTATTGATATACGAAATGGCCATCCAGTATTCGCCCAGGGGATTATTGGGATCAGAAGCGGTCATGGGCTCCTCGCCGTTGCCGCCCCAGGCGGGATTCAGCAGTTTTACGGCCACATGCCATTTGCCCGAGGGCGTCGCGTTGGGATCCCTGCCCACGGCCACGGGCATTTTTTTCACGACCTGCCGGTCTTTGTACAGCGTCGCCGACAAGAGCGTCTTGTTGATCACGATGAAATACCCCGAAGGCGTCGTCTCGGCCAGGATGTCGACGGGCTGCGGCCGCAGGGCCAGTTTTCTCCAGATTTCCTCGGACTGTCTGCCGACGCAGGGGATGTTGAGCCAGGCCTCGGCCCGCTTGATCGCGTTGATTTCGTTCAACGCGTAGTCGTCCAGAGGGATTTCCTCCCCTTCGGAGGGATTCCCCTTTTTCGGGAGAAAATACGTCTCCTCGACGAACCAGCCCCTGCGCACAAGCTCGTTATGGAGCTTGCCCGGGCTGTAGTACCAGGGGGAATGATATTCTTTTTCCGTGAGCTTTTTCGTCTTGCCGAAGGCAAAAACGCTGAGCAAAAGCAACAACAGCAAACCGATTTTTCTACCGCTTTTCATCATTTTCCTTTCCTCCACCGCTTTCCCTTCCCCTTTCCGTTCCCCGGGCCGGAAGCCTTTTTCCGGCGTAATTTTTCGTCTATAACGTTTCTCTGATCACGCGAAGCGCGTTTTTCCAGGTGATTTTTTCGATTTCCCCGGCCGTGAAGCCGTTTTTCCCGAGGGCCGCGACAAGTTTGGGGAAGCGGGACGCGTCTTCGATCTCACAGCCGCCGTCAAAGCCGTCAAAGTCGCTTCCGAGGGCAATGCAGTCGATGCCGCCGACATTCTTGATATGCTTGATGTGGGCGATGATTTCGGCCAGAGTCCCCGGCGTTTTGTCGCCTAAAAATTTGCCGTAAAAATTGATGCCCGTGACGCCGCCGGAATCGGCCAGCGTCCGGATCATGTCGTCCGTGAGGTTGCGGCGGTTGGGGCAGAGGGCCCGGGCGTTGCTGTGGGAAGCCACCAGGGGCTTGCGGGAATAATGGGCCACATCCCGGAACCCGCCGTCCGAGAGATGGGAGACGTCGACGATCATGCCGAGATCGTTCATTTTTTCGACGACCTCAAGGCCGAAGGGCTTGAGGCCCGCTTCCATGATCTCCGTCTCTTCGGAATTGGGATAGCCGATGCAGTTTTCAAAATTCCAGGTCAGGGTAATGAGCCGTACGCCCATCTTGTAGAGTTCGTCGACTCTTTCGACGCGTCCGCCCAGGATGCCGCCCTCTTCGACGGTCAAGACCGCCGCGGGGACGTCGTTTTTCCCCGAGAGCTCCACGCCCGAGGTGATCTGCCGAATCGCGCCGGCGTTTTTCGCCATTTCCTCCCGGAACACGGCGTAAAGCTGCAACATGCGTTCCCAGGCCCCGTCGACCGATGGAAACTCCGTCATCCGGATAAACATGGCGAAGAATTGGCAGATGACATCTGATTTCCTCATCTTTTCGAGATCAACGCAAAGATCATTGACGGCGAGGGCTTTTTTCCGCCGCGCCAGTTCCAAAACCGTATCGCAGTGCAGATCAATTATCGGCATTTTTCCTCCGGAGTTTTTCCCTGTTGTTGACATATACCATATCATAGCGCATTTTCGGGGAATTGGCAAGCATTTTTTCCGATGTTTTCAGGAATCATTCTATTCAACAAGCGATTTTACAATAATTTGGCGTGATTTTTTGGTTATTTTCCAAATTTATTATGATTTTAATTATTGAACCGGTTTTTGTCAACAAAAACTGCGGTCAAAAAAGATTTTCAGCCTTTTTGACCGCAAAAAAAATTACATATCAACACAACAAATCCGACACACAATCATGCTATTATACAAGTGATATAAATCTTTCCCCGAGATATTTTATATAAATGCTCCCTTGCTTGTGTTGAAGTGAGGGAGTTTCCCTTTATTGGGGCATTTTCAGATCCGCTCTTTGATCAGTCCCTCGTTTTTCTCCTCCAGGACCTTGATCGCGTGATACAAAAATTCGTTGACAGGGGCCTCTTCGCCCACTTCTTTGGCGATCCGGCACAGGGTCCCGCCGAACATGTCGATCTCCGTCTTCCGTTTCTCCTCCAGATCCCTGAGCGTCGAGGACTTGTTGTTGTAGGGCATGGCCTTGAGCTTCTCGCCCTGAATCCGGATCTCCTCTTCGGTCAGAATAATCCCCTTTTTCGCCGCTACCCGCGCCACTTCCCGCATGACCATTTCCCGGAGAGCCGTCGCGTGGACGCTCTGCCCGTTCCAGGCCCCGAAGGGGACGTGAAGCAGGGCCGAGACTTGATTTTCGGCCAGATTGCACATGTATTTGTGCCAGATGGCCCGGATCATGTCGGGCTGGATTTTGGGCTTGACGCCAGCTTTCGCGAACAAATCCGCCACGGCCTGTACCCTCGGGCTCACGCTTTCATTGGTCTTTTCGCCAAACTCGATGCGGGCCTGCTTCGGATCAAAGCTGACCGTATTTCCCACCATGAGGACGCTGACCCGGGTCAGGGAATACAAAAGCCTGTCCCAACCGTAGACCGAGGCCACGATTTCTTCCTTTTCGACGCCGTTTAAGGGCGCCATCAGGATCGAGTCGGGCCCCACGTGGTTCCGAATGTCTTCGAGGGCCTGCCGGAGACCCGTCATTTTCGTAATGATGATCACAAGATCGGCCGGATCCGCCGGCGTCGCGGGATCGACCACATTGAAGTAATATTGCGTTCCGTTGGCGATAATGCCGTTTTTGCGAATCCGCTGGCCCCGCTCGCCGCCCGCCACGATCCGCAGATTGTCGCCAAGGACCGTTTGCAGGTTGCAGGCAAAATAGCTGCCGATGGCCCCCAGGCCGATCAGGGATACGGTTTTGATTGCTTTCATTTTTTTTCCCCCATTTTTTTTGTTTTTTCGATCGTGGCAATGGCGGCCTTGGTGATGGCCCCGCGGAATCCGTTTTCCTCCAGTTTCATGATGCCCTCGATGGTCGTGCCGCCCGGGGAGCAGACCGCGTCTTTCCATTCGCCGGGGTGTTTGCCGGTCGCGAGGAGCATTTTGGCAGATCCGGCCACGGTCTGGGACACAAGCCGGTAGGCGTCGGCTCTCGCGAGTCCCGCCGCCACCGCGGCGTCGGCCAGGGCCTCGATAAAGACGAAGACAAAGGCCGGAGACGAGCCGGAAGCGCCGGTAACTGCGTCGTAAAGCTCCTCTTTAATCTCGATGGACACGCCGATTTTTCCGAAGAGCTCCGTGAAAAAGGCCTTTTCGGCGGCAGTGACCTCAGCCCCGAACGTATAGGCGATGCAGCCTTCGCCGATCATCAGCGGCAGGTTTGGCATGGTCCGGATCACCCGGACGCCCTTGTGGGGCAGCATTCTTTCCGCCATGGTCCCGAGGGTAACGCCGGGCGCCATGGTCACGATCAGTTTTGAGGCCAGGGCCTCTTTGGCCTCTTCGATCACATAGGGATAAATATTGGGCTTGACCGCCAGAAACACCGCGTCGGCCTTTTCCGCGACTTCGGGGCCGCTCCCGCAGACATTGACGCCGTAGGTTTTCGCCACGGCCGCGTCTTTCAATTGGTCAAAGACATAGATGTCGGCGGCCGAAAGGAGCCCCGATCCCATGACGCCGCGCAAAAAGGCTTCGCCCATATTGCCGCAACCGATAAATCCGATTTTCATAACCACATCCTCCGTTTGCTGTCCGCGGGAACGGATCTCCCCTTCCCCGCGAAGTTTTATTTGTCGGTATATAAATTGAACCGGTCCGTGATGACCTTGAGCCGGTCCAGTTTTTCCATGATTTCTTTTTTGTTTTGGACGCCCAGTTTCAAAAGCAGGGCCTGCAGCATAATGAGCCCCGGGATCAGGGAATTTTCCTGCTCGATGCTCTTGGTGGTCAGCACGAGATCCGAGAGGTTTCCCAGGGAAGAGTCCTCCTTGTCGGTGACCGTGATGATCTTGTTGCCGTTTTCTTTGAAAAATTCCGTGACCTGGATCGTAAAATGCGTGTACGGATAAAAGGAAATCGAGAGCAGCACGTCCTCGGGCCGGATATAGAGCAATTTGTCGGTGAAATCCGTCGCGCCCAGCGTGATCAGGTCCACCCCTTCTTTAAATTCCTTCAGCATAAAATAAAAGTAGTAGGCGAGGGAATAGGAGCCCCTGGCCCCCAAAATATAGATCTTGCGGCAGCTGCCGAGCCACTTGACCGCCTGCTCCAGCTCGAGGTCCATGCGCCGGACGTCTATGCCTTGCAAGAGCTCGATGTTGTGGGCAATCAGGTTCGCCAGCACATTGTCCCCGCTCCCCGTGTCGCTGAGCGTCGTTTTCAGCTCCTTCATATAAGAGGTCTGGCGCTCCAGCTCGTTCTGAAAGATCGCCTGAAATTCGGGATAGCCCTTGAAGCCCAGTTTTCTCGTAAAGCGCGTGATCGTGGCCGGACTCGTGCCGGTTTTTTCGGCGAGGTCATTGATCGAGATAAAGGACGCGATACTCTGGTTGTGGGCCACGTAGTCGGCGATTTTCTTGAAGCTTTTGCTGAATTGATCATGGTGTTCCGCTATCCAGGACAGGACTTTCTTTCTCATGGCTCTCCTCTTTGCCCCTTGGAATCGTTGCCTAACATATTATACCAGAGTCCGGCCGCTTTTTCTCTAAAAATTTTCTTTTTTTTCCCGCGGGCTATATTTTCTCTTCTTTTCGGAGAAAATCATTTTCCTCTTTCAACCCTTTACAAATCTCCAAAACTATAGTATACTCTTACTATAAAACAAAGGGTTCAATCAACATTTTTAAAAAAAGAGGTGGTTTCCAATGGCTAATGAATTCAACAAAGAGGGAAAAAAAGAAGGTCTTTGGGTAAAGACGTACGACAACGGAACGATCCAGGAAGAACGCAACTACATCAACGGGGTCCGGGAGGGCGAATACAAGTCCTACTATACCAACGGACAGGTTGAAGTCAGGAAGTTCTACAAAAACGGCAATATACACGGGATTTATGAGACATTTTACCGGGACGGCCAACTGAGCTCCGTCAGGAACCACAAAGACGGCGAGCTGATCGGCGAAGTCCGGGAATATTACGAAAACGGGCAGTTGAAGAAAGAAGCGGTGCATACGGGCACGTCCACCACGACCAAAAACGTCCTGTACTACCCCAACGGCCAAATCAAAAAGGAGGGGAATATCAAGAACGGAAAAAAGTACGGCCCCTTCGCGGAATATTATGACAACGGAAAAAAACACATCGAATGTATCTACAACGAAAAGGAAAAACTCGATGGTCCATATAAAGAATACGACCCGGAAGGAAACCTCATCAAAAGCGAATACTACACAAACGGCGTAAAAAAATAAAGCATAGGGGGAGAGCCATGTGGAAAGAGTTTAAAGAATTCGCGTTCAAAGGAAATGTGCTGGATATGGCGGTCGGCGTCATCGTCGGCGGCGCTTTCGGCAAAATCGTGTCATCGGTCGTCAACGATCTCCTGATGCCGGTATTGGGAAAAATCCTCGGCGGTTTCAATTTTTCGGACATCAAGATCGTCCTGACCGCGGCCGTCGCCAACGAAAAGGGGGAGATCGTCACGCCGGAAAACGCCATTCTGTTCGGAAAATTCGCGCAGAACGTCATCGATTTTCTCATCATCGCCTTTTGCGTATTCCTCTTTGTAAAAATGATCAATTCGCTGAAAAAGAAAGAAGAACCCGCGCCGGCTGCGCCCGCAGGTCCCTCGACCGAAGAGCTGTTGACCGAAATCAGGGATATCCTGAAAAAATAAAAAGCGGAAGGCTGTCGCCCGATGAAAAGCCATTCATCGGCGGCAGCCCTTTTTCATTTTTTACGTCCTCCCGCGGTCCGGCCCCGGGCCTTTCCGGAAAACCCGCGGCAGCGTTCTCATTTATAGATTTTGGGAAGGTTCCAGTTTTTCTTGACGGCCAGCCAGCGGACGACGCCGGTCAGGAAGGCCCCGGCCAGCATGGCGGTTCCGTTGCCCAGGGGGCGGCGCAGGGCGACGCAGAGAATGGCCCCGGCCAGAGACGCGCAGGCGTAGACATGGCGGACGAGCACATAGGGCGTTTCCCCGGCCAGCACATCCCGGATCATGCCGCCGCCGACGCCGGTAATGGCCCCGAGAAAGACCAGCAGAAACCGGCTGTCTCCGAAGGAGGCCCCCACGGCCACGTCGATGCCGATCACCGTAAACGTGCTCAAGCCGATGGTGTCCATGACGACCATGACCTGCTCATAGCGGCGCATATGCCGGCTGTTCAGGAGATTTTTCCGGAAATAGATCACGATAAAGAGGACGCAGGACGTGACGACGGCCGTCAACGCGTAGGAAGGGTCCCGAAACATGTTGGGAGGCGTGATCCCCAGGATCAGATCCCGGATCAGACCGCCGCCCAGGGCCGTCACGAGCCCCAACACATTCACCCCGAAAATATCCATATTCTTCCGGATGCCCACCATGGCCCCCGACGAGGCGAAGGCCACCGTGCCCACAATTTCCAAAAACCAGACGATTCCGCCGTATGTATCCATATCGCGCTCCTTTGGCAGTTTTGCTCTTTTGTTCCACCTCATTATACCGCATTTTTCAGGCAATGAAAAGGAGATTTTTCAAAAAAATATTGACAGGGCGCGAAAAAGGATTTATCATATAGTTGTAGCACAAACCAAATTTTGAAAATTTAAAGGGGGAACCATGGCACTTTTCAGTAAAGACGAGCGGCCCGCGGATGTAGATTTCTCTTCGAAGGGCGTGACAACCATATCCCAGGGCACCATTATCACCGGCGATATTGACACCCAGTGTAATTTGCATGTTGACGGAAAAATCATCGGAGATACCAAATCGGCATCCATGGTTACCATCAGCACCCACGGTGAAGTCGAAGGCAAAATTATGGCGTCCAAAATCATTATCAGCGGCATATTCAAAGGCGAGCTCGAAGCCGACAGCGTCGAACTCCTCGCCAACAGCATTATTCAGGGCGACATCACCAGCGACAGACTCGTGATGGAAGACGGGGCGAACTTTGAAGGATCCAAGAAACGGAAGAAGAAGATCGAAGCCATCCCCGCGGCCGAAGACGCCCTTGACGATCTCGACGATCTCAAGATGGAAGACTAAGCGCGTTAGCGAAGACCGCCGGAAATCCGGCGGTTTTTTCATAGGGGAAGAAAGCGGAAAATCCCCTCAAAAAAGTTTCTTTACAAAAACGCTCAAAAACTGTATAATAAAACAACGCGGGCAAAAGGCCGGAGGAAGCGGACAGAGGAAAAAGGCCCGAAGGGGCGGAAAAAACAGGGAGGCAAGGGATGCGCGTGATCGGGATTGATCCCGGGACGGCCATTGTGGGCTACGGGATTCTGGATTATGAAGGCAACAAATTTACGCCGGTGGACTACGGCTGTATCTACACGGACAAGGACACGCCCATGCCGGACCGGCTCGTCCTCATCTACGACGGGCTGCGGGCCCTTCTCGAAAAATACCGGCCGCAGGAGCTGGCCATCGAAGAGCTGTTCTACTTCCGCAACACGACAACCGTGATTCCCGTGGGGCAGGCCCGGGGGGTCATTCTCCTGGCCGCGCGGCAAATGGGGATCAGCGTCAAAGGCTATACGCCGCCACAAGTCAAGATGGGCGTGACGGGCTACGGAAAGGCCGAAAAAAAGCAGGTCCAACTGATGGTTCAGCGCCTGCTGGGCTTGAAAGAGCTCCCGAAACCCGACGACGCCGCCGACGCGCTGGCCCTGGCGGTCACCCACATCAACGCCCTGGGCAGCCTCGCCTACGGCCTCACCGTCACAAAGGCCCTTTCGGGCAAAGCCGTCAAAAAAGACAAAATGAGCGCCGCGGAATTGCGAAAATTATTGGGGATAAATTGAACCGGCATTCCGGTCCCGCCGTAGAGACGCAATGCCTTGCGTCTCCATAAAAAACGTCTATCAATAATATATCAAATTAGTATTTAAAATATATCTACACCAAAATTTCAGGGGGTTATATGTCTATTGAAACGGTAAGGAATTATTTCAAACAGTTCGGCATCGAAAACAACATCATCGAATTCGACGTGTCCAGCGCCACGGTGGAACTGGCCGCCAAAGCCATCGGCTGTACCGAGGGTGAAATCGCCAAGACCCTGGCCTTCAAAAACAAAAAAAGCGGCGAAGGCTTTATTATCGTCGTGACTTCGGGGGACGTCAAGATCGACAACACAAAATTCAAGCAGACCTTTTCCATGAAGGCGACGCTGATCCCGCCGCCGGAAGTGGCCGAGATCACAAGCCATGAAGTGGGCGGCGTCTGCCCCTTCGCGATCCCCGACGGGATCCCGGTCTATCTCGACGAATCGCTCAAAAAATACGAGACGATCTACCCGGCCTGCGGCAGCCACAACAGCGCGATCAAGCTGACCTGGCGGGAAATCGAAAAATACGCCTCGGGCGACCACCAGTGGGTCCATGTCACCAAGGAGCGCGACGCGTAAGGAAAACTCAGCCCTTGACCTTGCGGATTTCTTCGGTCAACGCGGGCACGATCTCAAAGAGATCGCCCACAAGGGCGTAATTGGCTATATTGAATATGGGCGCCGCCGGGTCGGAATTGACGGCAATGATGACCCCGGCGTTTTTCATGCCCGCCGTATGGGCGTTGGCGCCCGAAATTCCGCAGGCGATATAGATCCTCGGGCTGACGACATGCCCCGTGATCCCCACCTGCCGGTCCACATCGATCCACTTGTTGTCGACGGCGATCTTGGACGCGCCCACGGACCCGCCCAGGACAGCGGCCAGCTCATAGAGAGGCTTGAAGCCTTCGGCGGAACCGAGACCGGCGCCTCCCGCCACGATGATCTGCGCGTTGTCGAGGCTGTCCTCAGCCAAAGCGGCGTCGGCCACGACTTCAAGGATCTTCGTCCGGATGGCTTCCGCGGGGGTCGGGATGTTTTCCTCAATAACTTCGGGCGAATTGGCCGGATCGGGGGCCCCCGACGCGAAGATGCCCGCCCCGATACTCCCCAACTGCGGCCTTGTCTCCATGGTGATCTTCGTCTGCAATTTGCCCGAAAAGGCCGGTCGGCCCCAGGCGAGCTTGCCGCCTTCCTCGACAAGGACGTCGGTACACTCGGAGACGAGACCCGTCCTGAAGCGCGTCGAGAGCTTGCCGCCGAGGTCCTTGCAATGGTTGTCGCCGCCAAGGAGAATGGCCTCGGGATCGTATTTCCGGATCAGCGCCGTAAAGGCCGCGCCGTAGGCGTCGGCTGAAAACTTGGCGTATTCCGGCCCCGTGACGCTGATCACGCGCGCGGCCCCGTACAGGCCCGCCATGCGGACGGCTTCTCGGTTATCGGCCCCGACGGCAACCGCCGTCAGGGTTCCACCCAATTTTTCAGCGATTTCCCTTCCCTTTCCCAAAAGCTCGAGACTGCCCTTTTTGACCCCGTTCTCATCGGTCTGCACAAAGACCCAGATATCGTGATTCGTCATATTTTCCTCCCTGTGTTCAGATCAATTTTTCCGCCAAAAGTTCGCGGACGAGGTTTTGTCCCATTTCCCTGGCGTTTGCGCCTTTGATCGAGATCCCTTTCTTGCGTTCGGGCGTCGCGAAGGAGCCCGCCACCTTCGTGGGGGAACCGGCCGCTCCGATCCGCTCGGGTTGCAATTGCAACAGGGCGTTTCCGACCTCCTCAAGGAGGACTTTTTTCGCTTTGAATTTGGCCGCCGTTCCCGCTTCCCGGGGTTCGTTGACTTTTGTGGTAAGCGACGCCACAAGCGGCAGGGTGCTTTCCACGGTCTCCGTAAACAAGCCGATCCGCCTTTTGATCACGACGGTATTTTCCGTCAGGGAAAACCCGTCGGCAAAGGTCAGGGCCGGCAGATCAAGGAGCTCCGCCAGCTTGGCCGCGATCTGGCCCGTGCTGCCGTCGGAGGACTGGGATCCGCAGAGGATCAGGTCAAAGGGCCCGTAATGCCGGGCCGCTCCAGCTAATACTTCCGCCGTCGCCAGCGTATCGGCGCCGCCGAAGGCCCGATCCGTCAAAAGGATCCCCCGGTCGGCCCCCATGGCGATCCCTTCGGTCAGGATGTCCTTCGCCTGGGGGAGCCCCATGGTAAAGAGCGTCACGGTCCCGCCGAGCCGTTCTTTGAGGGATACGGCGAGCTCCACGGCGTTTCTGTCCGGCGCGTTCATCACGGCGGGAACCCCTTCCCGGACGAGATTGCCGGTCGTCCGGTCAATGGTGATTTTGTTGTTTTCAGGCACTTGTTTGATAAACACAAAAATAGTCATAATTTCCTCCCGAAACAGGATATTTCTTTTTCATATTCCCCTTCGAAGGCCTTGACGGCGGGGCCCGAAAGCGTCACTTGGCCGCCGTCGTGAAGCGTGACCCGGACCCAGCCCCCCTCGAGGATCAAGGCGATGTCGGGCCCTTCGACGAGGTTCAGTTTTTTGGCCAATACGCCCGTCGCGCAGGCGCCGGTCCCGCAGGCCAGCGTGTGTCCGGCCCCTCTCTCCCAGGTCAGCATGGTGATTTCGTTGTCGCCGGTGATTTGGGCAAAATTGACGTTGGTCTTCCGGGGAAAATCAGGATGGCGCTCGATCAGGGGGCCGATCCGTTCCAGCGCCGCGATGTCGGGCAGAGGGCCGAAGATCGTCATATGGGGAACCCCCATCAACATGGCCGAATAGAGGAAGCCCCGTCCGTCGACGGTAAGCCCCTCGTTGAGGCGAATGTCCGAGCCGCTGCCCATGCCCGCGGAAGCCTCATGGACAAGACCGTCGGCCGACACGTTCAGCGAAAGCTGCCGGACGCCGTCGTCGGTCTCCACGGTAAAGCGGTCTTTTTTCAATATTCCCCGCTCATATACATACTTGGCGAAGCAGCGAATGCCGTTCCCGCACATTTCCCCCCGGGAACCGTCCGAATTGTAGTAATAATAGCGAATATCGGCGATGTCGCTCTTTCCGGCGAACTGAACGCCGTCGGCCCCGATCCCGAAGTGCCGGTCACAGAGAATGACCGCCAATTCCCCCCAGGCCAGAGACATGGGAGAGCCGATATCCCCGGGAGAAGGGAAGGCGTCTGCGTCAAAGAGCACAAAGTCGTTGCCGGCCCCGTGCATTTTCCAGAATTTCATGGCGACCTCCCGTTTCAGTCAGCGAGCAGTTTTTCGTAGGTATTGAAAATATTGAGGATTCCCATTTTGACGCCGATCTCAATCGCGTCTTCGTCGACGTTGAATTTATCGTTGTGGATGGATTCCGTGACGCCCAGTTTTTCGTTGCGGACGCCCAGATGCCAGAAGGCCCCCGGGATCTCCCGCACATAGTAGGCAAAGTCCTCGACGCCCATATTGGGGACCTTTTCCGCGAAGACGTTCTCGGGCCCCAGCAGGTGGACCGCGTTATCCCGCACGATGTCGACGTACTGATCGTGATTGATCAGGGAGGCGTAGCCGTCTTCGATGGAAATCGTCGCCCGGGCCCCGAAGCCTTCGGCGATGTCCTCAACCAAGGCGGTAATTCTGCGTTTGGCGTTTTCCTTGACCTCGTCGGTCAGGGAGCGCATGGTCCCCTTGAGGACCACTTCCTGGGCGATGATGTTTTCCTTCGTACCGCCGTTTACGGTCCCGAAGGTCAAAACCAGCGCGTCCCGGGCGTCGGTCGTGCGGCTCACCACCGTTTGCAGCGCCGTCAGGATATGAGCCATGACGACAATGGCGTCCACGGCCAGGGAGGGATAGGCCCCGTGGCCTGATTTGCCACGCACCGTCAGCAATACGTCGGAAGAGCAGGCGTACATGGCCCCGTACTGATAGCCCATTTGCCCCGCGTCCTTGGCCACGTCCACGTGCAGGCCGTAAATACAATTGACGCCGGCGAGCGCCCCTTCCCGGATCAGGGGCAGCGCCCCTCCCGTGGTCTCCTCGGCCGGCTGGAAAATGGCCCGTACGTTGCAGGGGAGATCGTCCCGGCGTTCAGACAGGGTTTTCAGGATCCCGAGAACAATCGTCGCGTGGACGTCGTGGCCGCAGGCGTGCATCTTGCCGGGGTGTTTTGAGGGATAGGGGCAATTTGACGCTTCCAGAATCGGCAGCGCGTCGATATCGGCTCTGAGCGCCACGGTTTTCGCTGTGTCCTTCCCCGGTAAATCCGCGATTATGGCCGAACCGCCCACGGCCTTGCGCCAGGTCACGCCGGGCATGGCGTCAAGCAAGCTTCCGATTTTGGCGACGGTCTCTGGGAGCTCAAAGTCGAGCTCGGGGATTTGGTGCAGCTCGTGGCGTACGTTTTTCGCCCATTCTGTGTTGTTTTCAACCGTTTTCATGATGCTTTCTTCTAATTTTAGGTCCAAGACGCTCACTCCTCGTTGGTTTTGTCCTGATGATATAACACTGTCCCTTCGGGTCCCGCTTCTTCCCGGGCAATGACCGGCGCCAGGGACTGGGGACTCTGGGGCGTAGGTATTTCCGCTATCCCGGGCGTTTCCTCCGCGTCGGCTTTTTTCTTTTCCGTTTTTTCTTTAGCTGCTTTTTCTTTGGCCGCTTTTTCCCGCTTTGCCCGCTCTTTCTCTTCTTTTTTCTCTTTTTCCGCCAGTTTGGCGATCGGGTCTTTCTTTTTGCCGATCAGGCCGAACAGGCCTTTGCGCTTCCCGGGCTTCTCGTCGGCGCGGACGCCCAGCATCGTGTAGGGGACCCCGGCCTCATAGGTCAAAATCAGCTCAAGGATCCTGCCTTCTTCGTCTGTCACGGGATTTGTGGCGATGACCCGGACGCCGTCCCCGACTTTCGCGAGCCAGTCGTTGGCGTTTTCTATGGGCGACTTTCGCGTGAACACGCCCTTCTTGCGAAAAGAGATGATTTGAAACATGGCTTCCCCCCTCTCATGATTGATGACTTATTATAACATTTTTATGGATTTTTTTCCACAGAAAAAGAGAGATCGGGGGAGGGGCGCCAATCCACATAGAGACGCAAGGCATTGCGTCTCTACAGGGAATATACGTACAATTATTATGACAACCACGTACAATGTGACTCGATATGCGCCGTTTTGGAAAATTCAACGAAAAATAAAAGAGACGAATATCCGACTTCGTCTCTTTCGGTGGTTTGCTAAAAGCCTTCGCTTTATCAATCCTAATTAATTATACCATATTTTTACCAAAATGCAATAAAAAAATTACCCGACGGCGTCGGGACCGCCGGGGGTGGTTCGTTCTCTTACTGCAATTTCCGGCTAAAAAGCAAGAAAAGGCAGACAAAAAGAACAAGGATGATAAAACGATGCTTTATAGCGATCGCCCCCTTTCCGGGGAAGATTTCCACCAAATTCATAATATCATATTTTTTGTAAATTGAAAAGCATTTTTAACGAACATGGATCGTAATCGTCTACGGCAACCGGGCCGATGGCAATCGGCCCGAAAATGGGGACATATCTCCCCCGAACGCGAAAGAGAGAAGCCGGAGGCTTCTCTCTTTCACATCTGGATTTCCCATTTGGGAAGCATGGTTATGACGTGGGACGGACCGGCCGGCGGCCGGGGCGATTTGTGTCGCCCCCACG
>JAISTB010000025.1 GCA_031272775.1 Fusobacteriaceae bacterium
CGGCATACGCCTTTCTTTACGGGCTACAAACCCCAGTTCTATTTCCGGACGACGGACATCACCGGCGAAGTAAATCTGCCTGAAGGCGTTGAAATGGTAATGCCCGGCGACAACATCACAATGACGATCAAACTGATCCACGCGATCGCCATGGAAACCCAGCTGCGTTTCGCGATCCGCGAAGGCGGCAGAACAGTGGCTTCGGGCGTTGTAGCCGAGATCATAAAGTAAACCGGCAAAAAAGGGCCGTTGCGTACGCAGCGGCCCTTTTTTAAGTTTCCTTATTTTATATTTTTCTTGACTTTCCGGAAGAAGTGCATGGACGTCGGGTAGGCGAAGAATCCGCTGATGTAGTCTTGGGTACCCAGCATGGATGTGGGAACGACGATGGCGAAGACGCCAACTTCGTCCCGGATGATTTTGGCGGCCTCTTTGTAGGCGGCTTCACGGACAGCCGGATCCACCGAGGAGCGGCCCGTATCCAGCAATTCGTCTACGCGGGGATTGCTGTAGAAGGACATGTTTCCGGCGGAACCTTTGTTGTTGGAATGGAACAGCGGATAGAGACAACCGTCGGGATCGGCGCCCCCGGGCCAGCCCAGCATATAAATGTCGTGCTCGGCCTTGCTCAGCTTGTCGAGATAAGCCGACCATTCGAGGATTTCGATCGTAAGATCAATGCCGATGGCCTTCAATTGCTCCTGCATGATGATGCCGGAGTCTTTGCGGGTCTGGGTTTCGTTTGTCCAGTATTTCAATTTGAGCCCGTCGGCGTAACCGGCTTCGGCCATCAGTTTTTTCGCTTTTTCAATGTTTGTCTCATAAGGCGGCAATTCCTCATAGCCTAAAACCCCCTGCGGAATGACCGAATAGGCAGGCGTGGACCGCTTCTGGAAAGCGTTATCCACGATATCAAGGGTATTTGTGGCGAGGACGATGGCCTGTCGTACGCGAACGTCGGCCGTGGGGCCTTTTTCACAGTTCATCCCCACATAGAGCAGCGCCACGGAAGGCTTTGTGATCAGCTTTAAATGGCCGGAGGCTTCAATAATCTGCGCGTCGATGGGGTCAATATTCAGGACCATGTCGATTTCCCTTGTCTCAAGGGCAATGACTCTGTTTGTGCTTTCGGGAATCACGCGGAAGATTATGCCCTCAAACTCGGGGACGCCGTTAAAATATTCCTTGTTCGTTTTCAGGATAAATTTGTCTCCGGCTTTCCAGGATTCATACTTGAAGGGTCCGGTTCCGATCGGTTCAAAAAACATATTCGGATCGCCGGATTCAATATATTTTTTGTTGAGAATTGAGCCGCAGGCATGGGCCAGAGAATTGATCAGCGGGCCGTAGGGCTTGCTCGTAACGATGTTGACCTCATATTTGCTCAAGATATCCACCCGGTCGATGCTGGCAAAATAGGTCAGCGCCGAGGGCGCCTTGGAGGCCCGTTCCAGGGAAAATTTCACGTCTTCGGCCGTCAGTTCCTCGCCGTTATGGAATTTTACCCCTTCTCTGAGCTTGATATACAGCGTCACCGGATCTTTTTGCTCATAGCGCTCGGCCAGACTGTTTTCAAGCTTCATCCCGTCTCCCCAGTCAAAAAGCCTGTCATAAATTTGCAGATTGACATTGTGGGAGTAAACGTCGATGGTCGCCGCGGGATCCAGCGTTTTCGGGTCCGCCTGCTGGGCAATGACCAGCATGTCGGGCGTCGCCTTGGAAAAGAGCGCGACGGAAAATGAAAAGAGCAATACAAAAGTAAAAAGAACGCTTTTTAAGATTTTTTTCATATAACCCCCCGGTTATAAAAAGTATTAAAAAATAAGGATTAAGAGAATAAAAAATAAATATAAACGAATTTTAGCCTATTTTTCAACAAATTTCAAGACTTTTTTGCCCCTGCGGGAAAGAAAATTCTTTTTTGTTCCGATTTTGTTCAATTTCGTTCAAAGCGGCATGTTTTTCAAAAACCTCCTTGCCATTTTTGCCGTAAAGGGGTATAATAGAATTAGGAATGTATCAGGAAGATACGAAGACGCAAAGCTTTGAATCATCGATGGAATAACTTGAAACGACAGACTGGAGCGGTACCATGAAGGTATGTGGCGCGGAAGACGCCGGAATTGATTTTTCATGGTATTTTTTATTGAAGGAGGGACCCTATGCATATGGCGGACGCTTTGTTATCCCCCGCGGTCGGCGGCATGATGTGCGCGGTCAGCAGCGCCTGCGCGGGAATATCGGTCGCGAAAATCAAAAAAGACGAGTTTTCGGAAAAAAAGGTTCCCCTGATGGCAATGGCGGGCGCTTTTGTCTTTGCGGGGCAAATGATCAACTTCACTATACCGGCCACAGGTTCCAGCGGCCACATCGGCGGCGGAATTTTGCTTTCGGCCCTGATCGGCGGCTATCCGGCCTTTTTGACGATGGCGGCCGTGCTCCTCATCCAGTGCCTGTTTTTCGCGGACGGAGGGCTGTTGGCCCTGGGGAGCAACATTTTCAATATGGGGGCCATTCCCTGCCTTTTGATCTGGCCGCTTCTGGTCAGGCCGATCCTCAAAAATGGATTCACAACAAAAAAAATCAATCTGACGGCGATCCTCGGCGTCGTAATGAGCTTGCAATTGGGTGCTTTCGCGGTGGTTGCGGAAACGAAGGCCTCGGGCATTACCGCCCTTCCCTTCGGGACATTTTTGCTCCTGATGCTGCCGATCCATCTGGCCATCGGCCTTGTGGAAGGGGTCGTTACGGGACTCATCCTCAATTTTGTCCGGAAAATGCGGCCCGAGATTCTTGAGAGCGCCGTGCGCCAAAAGGCGCTTGACGGCGCGATTTCTTTCAAGAAAGTGCTGGCGGTTTTGGGCGTCTTTACGGTCATTACCGGCGGGCTGCTGTCGCTTTTCGCCTCGGGCCTGCCCGACGGTCTCGAGTGGTCCATCGCCAAAATCACGGGGACGACGGAGCTGGAAAGGGAGGATCCGGTACTGGAATCTGCGGCGAAAATCCAAGAAAAATCCGCGATTCTCCCGGATTATACGTTTAAAGACGCCGGCGACGAGGGAAACGCCGCCGGGACCTCACTTTCGGGGATCCTCGGCGGAGTCTTTGTCTTTGCCCTCGCGGGCGGGACGGGATTTCTCATAGCCACGCTGAAAAAACAAAAAAGAAAACAGGAGGATTAACGCGCCATGGCCGATTTCCGGAGCAAGATCCGGGAGATTTATTCGCTCGAATGTCTTTCCCGCAAAGAGACCCTGATTCATCGTCTGCACCCGCTGGCGAAGTTTTCGGGCGCGCTTGTTTTCGTGGTCGCGGTCGTATCCTGCGGGCGTTATGAACCGGGGCGGCTCATCCCCTTTTTCTTTTATCCCGCGATTTTGCTCTCCCTTTCGGAGACGCCTTGTGGATTGCTGTTCCGGCGATTGGCTCTCGCCCTTCCCTTTTGTCTTCTGGCAGGTCTTTCCAACGTGTTTTTCGAAAAGGGACAGGCGGTTTTGCTGGCGGGGCTTTCCCTCAGCTACGGTTGGCTCTCGTTTTTCGTGATACTTTGCAAGGCGCTGCTTTCGGTCTCGGCGGTCTTGATCCTTGTGGCGACGACGCCCGTATGCAGACTTTCCCGGGCGCTCCGTTCCGCAGGGATTCCGCAGATTTTCGTTTCCGTCCTGGAGATGGTCTACCGCTACGCGGGCCTTTTGATCGAAGAGGCCTGTACAATGCAATTGGCCTACAACCTGCGCGGCGCCGGGAAGAACGGCGTCCATATCAGGCACTCGGGCAGTTTCGCCGGACAGCTGTTTCTGCGGAGCGCCGACCGGGCGGAGCGGGTCTGGGCGGCCATGAAGCTCAGGGGTTACGGCGGAAAAACTCCAGCGCGGCCTCGCTTGGGGCTTGGACGAAGGGACATGATTTATTTCGTCCTGGTTTGCGTTTTTTGTCTCATTTTCCGCTTTTGGGATCTAACCGGCGCCGTTGGTGCGCTTTTCGGGGGGAAGTGATGCTGACCATTGAACATCTGTCGGTAACCTATCCCGACGGGACCCGGGCCATTTCCGATTTCAATCTGACCGTAAGCGAAGGGGAGATCGCGGGGATCATCGGCAATAACGGCGCGGGCAAGACTTCGCTTTTCCTTTCCCTTGTGGGGATACTCCCTGCGGAGGGGGAAGTCGTGGCGGCCGGGCTGCGGCTTGAGAAAAAGAATCTGGAGGCGCTCCGGCGGAAGGTGGGTTTCGTATTCCAGGACCCCGACGATCAGCTGTTTATGCCCGACATCTACGAGGATATAGCCTTCGGACCGCGTTCGGCGGGTCTCCCCGAAGAGGAAGTCCGGGAAAAAGTGGCGCGGATCCTCAAAGAACTCGGTATCGAGCATTTGGCGCAACGCTCGCCGCTGAAGCTCTCCAACGGGGAAAAGCGCATGGCGGCCATTGCCACGGCCCTCGTGTCGGACCCCGAAATCCTTCTTTTGGATGAACCGACGGCCTTTCTCGATCCCGGGGCCAGGCGCAGACTGCTGTCGTTTCTGAAGACGCTCCGGCATACGATCCTTGTGGCGAGTCACGATATACCCTTTGTGGAGGAACTCTGCGGGCGGGTTGTCGCGCTGGAAAAGGGAAAAATAATCGCTCTCGGAGAGACCGAGACCGTTCTCAAAAGCAAAAAAATTCTGGAGGAATTTTATTGATATGGCAAAAGAACTGCTGAATCAAAAAGAAATCTTGCATTTGCTGCAAAAGGTAAAGACAGGGGAAGTGAGCCCCGAAGGCGCGCTCGATCAACTTCAGCTGAAACCTTTTTCGGATTTGGGCTACGCCCGGATCGATTATCACCGGCCGCTGCGGCAGGGCGCGGGCGAAGTGATTTTCGGAAAAGGAAAAACGCCGGAACAGATCGCGGGGATTCTTGGCGACATGCGGGAAAACGGCATGAAGAATATCCTGCTGACCCGCGTATCAGCGGAAGCGGTCGATTATCTGACGGCCGAAGGGTTCGCCTTGATCTATCACGCGGCGCCCTGTCTGGCGGTGGTCTTTCCCGACGACAGCGTTGAAAAAAAAGGCAATATCGTTGTGGCCACCGGCGGGACCAGCGACATTCCGGTCTCCGAAGAGGCGGCTCTGACGGCGGAGACCCTCGGAAACAAAGTCACAAGACTCTATGACGTCGGCGTCGCGGGGCTGCACAGGCTTCTTTCCCGGCATGAGGACCTGATCCACGCCCGGGTCATTGTGGCCGTGGCGGGCATGGAAGGCGCTCTTGCCAGCGTCATTGGCGGCCTTGTCCATTGTCCTGTCATCGCGGTCCCGACCAGCGTGGGCTACGGGGCAAGCTTCGGGGGACTTTCGGCGCTGCTGGCCATGCTCAATTCCTGCGCCAGCGGCGTTTCCGTCGTCAACATCGACAACGGCTTCGGCGCGGGCTTTCTCGCCAGCCGCATCAATCAAATGGAGGGGATCCGATGAAAACGCTCTATCTCGAATGCAATATGGGGGCGGCGGGCGATATGCTGACGGCGGCGCTGCTGGAAATTTGCGAAAATCCCGATGAAATTCAGGAAAAAATCAACGCCCTCGGTCTTCCGGGGGTCCGGATGGAAGCGGAAACGCTGACCCGTTCCGGAATCCGGGGAACCCATGTATCCGTAAAAATCGACGGCGAAATTGAATCTGCGAACGCCCATGAATTTAGACATAAACATGAACACGAGAAGCCTGAACACATGAAAGAACATGAGCACGTTCATGAACACATCCGCGATCATGAGAAACATGAGCACGTCCGCGATCATGAACATACACATGAACACATCCACGATCACGAAGGGCATGCGCGCGAGCATGACCATCACGCGCATCACAGTCATTCCTCCATGGCCGATATTACCGAAAAAATTAACGCGTTTCCGCTGTCGGACAAAGTGAAGCGAGACGTCCTCGCGGTGTACCGCATTATTGCCGAAGCCGAAAGCGCCGTCCACGGAAAGCCCGTCGCACAAATCCATTTTCACGAAGTGGGGGAACTGGACGCCATCGCCGATATTACCGCGGTCTGCCTCCTGATGGAACAACTCGCCGCCGAGCGCATCGTTGTCTCTCCGGTGCATACGGGGAGCGGCTTTGTACGCTGCGCCCACGGTCTTCTGCCGGTACCGGCGCCGGCGACGGAATTGATTCTGCGGGGAATCCCCAATTACGGCGGCGGCATAAAAGGCGAACTCTGTACCCCTACGGGGGCGGCGTTATTGCGCTATTTCGCGACGGAATTCGGCGACAAACCCGTCATGCGCGTCACGAAAACCGGTTACGGCATGGGAACGAAGGAATTTGCGGCCGTCAACTGCGTCCGGGCCTTTTGGGGAGAGACGGCCGAGGGGACAGCCGCCAATGAAATCATCGCGGAACTCACCTGCAATCTGGACGACATGACCGGCGAAGCGCTGGGCTACGCGATGGATCTGCTGTTTCGGGAAGGGGCCCTCGACGTTTATACTTCCCCGATTCAAATGAAAAAAAACCGGCCCGGCGTTTTGCTGACCTGCCTGTGCGAAGCGGAAAAAGCAAATCACTTTGCCCAATTGATCCTGAGGCACACCACAACATTGGGGCTTCGGAAAAAGATCTGCGAAAAATTCATGCTGAAGCGGGAATTTGAGACGCTTAAGACCCCCTGGGGCGACATCCGGATCAAGAAAAGCAGCGGGTACGGGACGTCCAAAAGCAAGGCGGAATATGAGGACGTGGTAAAAATCGCTGAAAAGAGCGGATTGTCCTATGAGGAAATCCTCGCCCTCGCGAAGAAATGAAGGATTGCGACAAGGAGAGCGATCAGCGAACAGCAGGGGAAATTTGCAGGAAGAAAGGAGATATCATGACACTAGAGGAAAAATATGAAAAACTGAAAGCGTATCTGAGGGAGTTGGGAAGCGTCGCCGTGGCCTTTTCAAGCGGCGTGGACTCCACGTTTTTGCTGAAAACGGCCCATGACGAGCTTGGCGACAAGGCCATCGCGGTCACGGCCCGTTCCTGTTCCTTTCCCAAGCGGGAATTGAACGAAGCCGTCGCTTTTTGCGAAAAGGAAGGCATCCGCCATTTTCTCTGCGATTCGGAAGAACTGGACATTGAAGGCTTTTCTCAAAATCCCGTGAACCGCTGCTATTTGTGCAAAAATGAGCTTTTCACAAAGATCTGGGACGTGGCCCGGGAAAACGGCGTCGCCTGGGTCGTAGAGGGCTCCAATATGGATGACGCCGGAGACTACCGGCCGGGGCTCATTGCCGTCAAAGAACAGGGCGTCAAAAGCCCCCTGCGCCACGCGGAGCTCCATAAAGAAGAGATCCGGGAATTATCAAGGCGGATAGGTCTTCCGACCTGGGACAAGCAATCCTTTGCCTGCCTCTCGTCCCGCTTTCCATACGGAGAGCGGATCGACGCCGAAAGACTCGGCATGATCGACAGGGCCGAGCAGTTGTTGCTGGATCTGGGGCTCCGGCAGGTCCGGGTTCGCCACCACGGCAATCTCGCCCGGATCGAGACCGACGAAGCGGGCTTTCGGACGCTCATGGATTTTGAGACAAGAAAAAAAGTACACGCCGCTTTCAAGGAAATCGGGTATACTTATATTGCCCTTGACCTCTTGGGCTACCGGACGGGCAGTATGAACGAGACGCTTACGCCGGACCAAGTTTTCGCGAAATAGAGGGAATCTCATTGAGTAGACAACGCTGCCGCAAGAAACATCCGGACCGCAGTGGAGGTATCCATTCCAAGACTTGAAAATAAAGAATCGACAGAAGCTTTTGTCTTTTCGTCTATGCGTACTTGTATCGTTGCCATTCGTATAATAGCCGTTGCTGAAACGCGTCCAGGACGCGCCGATGTAGCAGGGCTACAGCTTGAAGATCCGGGACGCATATCGGCCCGTCCGTGATTGCCCCGCCACAAAAACCCCGGCAAACTGTGACTCTCCGGGGTTTTTTGCGGTTGCGGATGCGTTTTCTATGGCTAAGTTGATGTGAGGATTATCTGAACAGAGAACCGCTGACGATGAGTTTCTGCATTTCGTTCGTTCCCTCGTAAATCTGGGTGATCTTCGCGTCTCTCATCATTCTTTCAACATGGTAATCTTTCATGTATCCGTTTCCGCCGAGGAACTGAACGGCTTCCGTGGAAACATGCATCGCGGCGTTGGTCGCTGCGAATTTCGCTCTCGCGGCGGAATCCCCGTAGGGTTTTCCGGTGGATTTGTCGATGGCGGCCTTGTAAACGAGATATTTCGCCTGTTCGATTTCGATTGCCAGTTCGGCCATCTTGAAGGCGATATACTGATTCTTGAACAGGGGCTTTCCGAACTGCTGCCGAACTTTCAGATATTCAACGGCTTTTTCGTAAGCGCCTTCGGCGATTCCGAGACCCTGGGCGGCAACGCCGATACGTCCGCCGTCAAGCGCCTTCATGGCAACCTTGAATCCTTTGAATTCTTCGCCGTTCAACAGGTTTTTGGCCGGTACTTTGGCGTTTTCGAAGATCAGCTCGGATACCTGCGCCGTGCGGATACCCATTTTGTTCTCGATCTTACCGATGGTGAATCCGGGGGTTTCGCTTCTCTTTACGAAGAAAGCGGAAAGTCCCTTGGAGCCTTCGCCCAGTTTCGTCAGGGCGAAAATCACATAGTGATCGGCCAACGGTCCGTTTGTGTTGAACACTTTCATGCCGTTGATGACAAAGTCGTCGCCTTGTTTCTCGGCGTACAATGTACATCCACCCGCGTCGGAACCGGCGTTGGCTTCGGTCAGACCGAAAGCGCCCCAGGTTTCGCCCTTCAATACGGCGGGCAGATAAGCTTTTTTCTGTTCTTCGGAAGCGCCGTTGTCGATGGATCCGCCGAACAGGGATGTGGATACGGAGTAGGAAATGCCCAGCGCCGCGTCAACTTTGGAAACTTCTTCTACGGCAATGGCGTACTCGAGATAGGATTTGCCTGTTCCGCCATATTCTTTCGGATAGGGCAGCCCGATGTAGCCTTTGGCGCCAAGCTGCTTGTAGACTTCTTTCGGATATTCACCGCTGGCGTCTCTTTCCAGAATGCCGGGTTCTACAACCTCTTTCACGAATTTTGCGGCTTCCGCCTGAAATGCCAACTGTTCCTCATTCAAATAAAAATCCATTTTTCCTCCTTCTATTCAATTTTAAGTGTAAGTTAACCCCTCCGCCTGCCTTCTCATGGGAAAAGGCAGGCGGTAATTCCCTTTTTTGCAGTGTTTTGGAACTGTGCTGCGTTTTTCCTCTTTTGGTTACATGATACCCATAGCGGCCAGCGGGATGAAGATCGCAAGAGCTGCGAAAGGCATCACGATTTGTGTTACGAAAATATCCCAGTAAGCTTCCTTGTGCGTTGTCTTACAAATACCCAGCAGGGTGATTTGCGCGCCCTGATGCGGCAATGTATCCAAGGTACCGGCGGCGATGGCCCCGATTCTGTGTACATATTCCAGCGGGATTCCGAGGGCCTTGAAGGTATCGGTCAGGGCGTTGAAGGCAACGGACATACCGCCCGACGCGGATCCGCAAGCTCCGGCGCACACGGCAACCGTAATCATTACGAAGATCAGCGGGGAGATGTTCCATTTCAGCAGACCGCTCACGAGATCTTTGAATCCCTGCGTATTCTGGGCGATGGATCCGAAACCTACGACGATAGCCGTATTGAGGATCGCCACGCCGGAATCGGCCGCGCCTTTGTTGAATACCTTCAGCCAGCCCTTCATGCCTTCTTTTACTCTCGTAAAGTTTGTTACGACCGCAAGCAGAATTCCAAAGAATACGGCGTTTTCAACTTTCTGGGAGAAGAAGCTTCCGATGATCGGCAAGCTCTTGGGCGCGTTGAAGAACAACAGCATCAGGATAATGGGCAGGAACGCGTTGAACGGAGACGGCAGCTCTTTGTCGGTTCCGGCGTCGATTTCGCTGGGCGACAGCTGATAGGTCAGTCTCGGGTCGTCAAAGTAGTAACCCTGCTTTGTGAGTTTTCTGGCTCTGTATTCCAACCACCAGAAAATCAGGATAAATTCGCCGACAGTCGCGATGAAGGAAGCGATGGGGGCAGCAAAGGACGGTGTTCCCAAGCTTCTCATGGCGATTACGTTTTGAATCGAGGGGGACCAGGGCGCGGTCATGGACCAGGTCCAGGTTCCGGCGGAAATGGCTCCGGGGAGGAGTTTCCGGCTCAGGTTCGCTCTCTTGAACATCGACAGCGCGATGGGGTAGATAACGAAGAATACCGTAAATCCGCTGATGCCTCCGAATGTCAAAACGCCTGTAATACACATAATGATGGGCGCTACAAATTTGTCTCTGGCTTTGGCGCTCATCCACCGCGCGATGGATTCCGCCGCTCCGGTCGCCTGGTACACGGCGCCGAACAAGGCGCCTACGAAGAATACGAGGAAGTAGTTCTTCACATAATTCGCGGCTCCGGCCATGAAGAGCAGCTGCAATCCGGAAAGAATGCCGACGTCAGCGGTCTTGCTGGCCGCCTGGATCGCGGCGGGGATATTCGGATCGCCCAGCGCGAATGCGCAGAGCAGTACGAATATACTAACAAAGGGCGCGAGAATCAGAGCGCTCATCTGTTTGAACGCCAGAACGCCAAATAGAATCAATGCTATCACTAATACCAAAACGTTCATTTAACCTATCCTCCTTTAAGGATGGTGCCGATTAATATAGTTTGTGGGTTTCCCGTATCGGCATCATTTGAAATGAAATGTTTTTTGAAGTAAATCACTCATTGCTGTACTTATTTCAGTCCCATTACCTCATCTTTGAAAATTCTTTCGTCCATGAGTTTCGGTCCGTCGATCTTCGGCTTGAAATCCATCAGATCGAGTACCTGCGTCTGAACGTCGATGCCGGGGGCTACTTCCGTCAGGTACAATCCGTCGGCTCTCAGTTCGAATACGGCCCGTTCCGTAATATATTTTACGGGTTGTTTTACCTGTTTGGCGTATTCGCCGCTGAACGTCACGTGCTCTACCAGTTTCTTGAACTTTACGCCGGTTCCTTCTTCCACGATCGTAAGTTTTCCGTCTCCGGTCTTGATTTTGGCCGCTTTGGCGGTAAATGTGCCCAGGAAGAACGTTTTCTTGGCGTTTTGCGTGATGTTGATAAATCCGCCGCAACCGGCCAGTCTCGGGCCGAATTTGCTTACGTTGACGTTTCCGATTTCGTCGGCTTCCGCGAGACCCAGGAAGGCCAGGTCAATGCCGCCGCCGTCATAGAAGTCAAACTGTACGGACTGATCGAGGATGGCTTCCGCGTTGAACGAAGCGCCGAACTGGGTGCCGCCCGCGGGCACGCCGCCCACAGGTCCCGCTTCCACGGTCAGCGTCATGTAGTCGCCGATGCCTTCTTCATTGGCCACGGCCGAAACGTATTCCGGCGCGCCGATGCCGAGGTTCACGACGGTATTTTCCGCCAGTTCCAGGGCGCCGCGTCTGCCGATGATCTTCTTGGCGTCCAGTTTGGCCGGCGCAACGCTGCCCAGAGGCGTCCGGGCGTTACCGGCAAGGGCCGGATCGTAAGCTTTGTCGTAGCACTGTTCGCGCAGCTTGTAGTCTTCGACTACGACGATGGCGTCCACATAGATGCCGGGGATCTTGACGAGCTTCGGATCGAGGCTTCCTCTTTCCACCAGTTTTTCAACCTGCACGATAACTTTTCCGCCGCTGTTCTTGGCCGCCTGTGCGAGTGAGGTGGCCTCAATGGTCGCGACTTCGTGTTCAACGGTGACGTTGCCGGCTTCGTCGGCATAGGTCCCCCGCAGAAATACGACGTCGATCGGGAAAGCCTTGTAAAGCAGTCTGTCCTGCCCGAGGATGTTTACCCGGACAACCAGATCTTCTTTCGTAATGCTGTTGAGCTTGCCGCCGCCGTTGATGGGGTCGGCGTAGGTGTTCATCCCGACATGGGTCAGCGTGCCCAGTTTGTGGGCCGCAATGTCTCTGGTCAACTGCGCCAGAGTTCCCTGGGGGAAATTGTATCCTTCCACTTTATTGTCCAGGATCAGCTTGCTGATGCCCGGGATCAGGTTGTAATGTCCTCCTACAACCCGCTTCAGGAAGCCCTCATAGGCAAAATGGTCCGCCGCGTATCCGGCGCCGGTCTTTCCCTGTCCGGCGATAAAGAAATACGTGCAGCCCGTGGGCTTTCCCGTGGTTTTGAAGCGTTCTCCGATGGCGGTCGACAGGGCTTCCGTATTGACACTGCCTACGAAGCCGCCGCAGGAAAACGTACATCCGTCATACAGATATTCCGCCGCTTGCGCGGCCGTAATTACGGGTACTGTTCTCATAATTTTTCACTCCTGTCCTTTTTTTTCTTCGTTCTTTTGCGGGTTCCGCAAAACGCCGCGATTTTCCTCGGTTATGCGCGTGCGTGATTTATTTTCCCGGGAAATCTACGGGCGCTTTCGCTCCCTTTTCTACGAAGGACGTCATGCCGGCTTTCTTATCTTCGGTCGCGAAGGTCAGCGAGAAGAGGTCGCATTCGTACTTGCATCCGGTCTTCAGATCTACGTCCAGTCCGGCGTTGATGGCGGATTTCGCGAAGGAAACCGCAACAAGGCTCTTGGTCATGATCTTCTTCGCCGTCTTCTTACACTCTTCGAGCAGAGCGGCGCCGTCGCCCGGAACAACTTTGTTTACCAGGCCGATTTCATAAGCTCTCTGCGCGGATGTCATGTCGGCGGTGTAAATCATTTCTTTCGCTCTTCCCTTTCCAACGAGTCTCGGCAGTCTCTGTGTGCCGCCCCATCCGGGGATCGTGCCCAGATTTACTTCGGGCTGTCCGAACTGAGCCGTTTCGGAAGCGTAGCGGAAGTCGGAACCCATGGCGAATTCGCAGCCGCCGCCAAGCGCAAAGCCGTTTACCGCGGCGATGGTAACCTGGGGCATGGTTTCGAGTTTTTCAAAGTTGTAGTGGGCCAGGGCAGCCATTTTTCTGCCTTCGAGCGGGCTGGCGTTGACCATTTCCTTGATGTCCGCGCCGGCTACGAAGAACTTGCCCACGCCTGTCGTGATAACGACTTTGATGTCCGATCTCGTTGCGATTTCGTCCAGAACTTCTTTCAGTTCCGTCAGAGCAACCGTTCCCAGAGAATTCGCGGGGGGATTGTTGATCGTGATGACCGCAATGCCTTCCTCAACACTGACCAGCAATTTCTCAAACTTCTTCTCTTCAATACTCATAATTTTATCCTCCTTTTAAAAATTGTAATATAAATGTTGTACCGTTTACAACATTACTGCCATACCGGATTTGACACAGGAATTCCCTTCATGACTTTAAGGAATAAATTTCATCATTGTAGCGCCTTAACGACATTGAGAATCCCTTTTACCGCCAAAAAATAACATCAGGTCTTTTTTTGGAAAATTCAGACTCTGTAATAATTATTACCACAAGTCACGAAATTTGTCAATCCTTTATTGAAAAATTTTTTGCCATATTTTACCCCATAAATTCCTGTTTTCACACATACTGTCAGGTTTTGTTTCAGGTCGGGACAGGGAAAAACGCCTTTTTTTTATTCACGCTATGCCAATTTTCTACCCATTTTCCAATTTTGCCCTATTTTGTTACGGTTTAAATATTTTTTTCTCCCGCTATTGACTTTTTCCGCGATCCGTTATAATATCCTATCGTGACAAGAAAGGGATATGATTCCCGAAAATCAGAGGAGGATGATAACAATGTTGTGTACAACCCTGGACGAAAACAGTTTGAACATGAGCGGTTACAGTATTGATGAGATCTTTGTAGGTATGAAAAAAAGTGTTACCAAGACGATTTCCGAGAGCGACGTCTATACGTACGCGGGCCTGATCGGGGACATCAACCCGGTCCATGTGAACGCCGAATACGCCAAAACCACCCGTTTCGGCGAAAGAATCGTTCACGGCATGCTGACGGCTTCCTTTTTCTCGACCATCGTGGGAATGCTGATCGCGGGCGCCGACTCCATCTATCTGAGTCAGACTTGCAAGTTCCTGCTGCCGGTGAAATTCGGCGACACGATCACGGCCACCGGCGAGGTGACGAAGATCATTCCCGAGAAGCGGATCCTTTACATGCACACGACCATTGTGAACCAGCGCGGCGAGCTCGTCATAGACGGCGAAGCGGCCGTAATGGCAAACAAACCGGCGAAAAAATAAGATTTCGGGCTGTCGACCTTCGGGCGGCGGCCCTTTTTCATACATTTTTCTTTTTCTTTTTCCATTTTTATGGTAAAATATGGTGAATTACGAAAACGAAACAGAACAAACCATAACTTTAGCGGGGGCATTTGATGAATTTCGGCGGTTTTAAATTTGAACTTTGGAAAATCCACTCTTTTCGGGAAGCGATTCCCCTGATCATGATGCTCCTCCTGGGAGCGGCGCTTTTTACGCTGATCATTCTGTTCATGCGCGGCAGGAGAACCCGGGCCCACGCCCTGGCGAAAATCGAAAAGCGGCTTGCCCGCTTATCCCATGGGAAGGGCCGTTTCGCCGACGTGGCGGCCGACGCGGGGCCGGAAGCAAATCCCGCTTGCGACGCCGTATTTGCCGCGGGAAACGCCCTTGTGCTCATCAAAGTCTTCTGGTGGGGACTCTTCGCCACCGGCGAGACCGAGGGGAAGACCTGGGAAATCCTGGACAACAAGAAGCGTGAGACCGTAAAAAACCCGCTGACGGCGCTTCTCGCCAAATGCAAAGGGGCCGAAGGCTACCTGAGGGAAAGAAAAATGCCCGTAACGGTTCTGCCGCTGATTGTCTTCGCCGACAATTACGGTCGGCCGCAGCTGAAGCTGCCGCTTTCGGCCAAAGCCATCATTTTCGGGAATCTCAAAAAATGGTACAGACTGAATGTACCAAAACCGAATAAAACAGACAATCCGGACGCGATCCTCGATGCGGTCAAGCCGGTTTTTACAAAATAAAACAAGCAATCAAGGGGGATTTCATGACAAAAGATGTCGTTCTGACGGAGTTTGCCCGGGTCATCAATTCTGACCGGTATCAGTACACCGAAAGCGATGTATTTTTGATGGAAGAAATGCAGAACATGGAGGCGGTCTTTGACGTCTTCTTCCGGAAGACCGAAGACGGGGGTTTCGCCGTTGTATCCGGCATACAGGAAATCGTCAGGCTCATCGACATCCTGAATACGACGCCGGAAGCAGAAAAACGCGAATATTTTTCAAAACTGATCGACGAGCCCCATCTGTGCGACTATCTCTGCGGGCTCAAATTTACCGGGGACATCTACGCCTTCCGGGACGGGGAACTGGCCTATCCCAACGAACCCGTGATCACGGTGAAGGCGCCTCTGATCCAGGCCCAGATCCTTGAAACGCCGATTTTAAACATCCTTAATATGCAGATGGCCATCGCCACAAAGGCCTCCCGGGTGACCCGGGCCGCCTGGCCCGTGCCGGTTTCCTCCTTCGGGAGCAGACGAGCCCACGGCTTTGACAGCGCCATCGCGGGCAACAAGGCCGCCGTCATCGGCGGTTGCGCCAGCCACAGCAACATCATGACCGAATACAAATACGGCCTCCCCAGCGTCGGGACCATGGCCCACTCTTTCGTGCAGGCCTTCGGCGTCGGAAGCAAGGCCGAAAAGCTGGCCTTTGATACATTTATTAAGCACCGGAAGGACCGAAAGCTCAATTCCCTGATCCTTCTGATCGATACCTACAACGTCGTCGATACGGGCATCCGGAACGCCATCCAGGCCTTCAAAGACGCGGGTATAGACGACTCCTATCCCGGTTCCTACGGCGTCCGGATCGATTCGGGCGACTTGGCCTATTTGTCGAAAAAATGCCGGGAGCTCCTGGACCGGGCGGGCCTCAAAAAAGCGAAAATTTTCCTGACCAATTCCCTCAACGAGGAGCTGATCCGCTCCCTGAAGGAACAGGGCGCTTGCGTGGATATTTACGGCGTCGGGGACGCCATCGCGGTCAGCAAATCCTGGCCCTGCTTCGGCGGCGTGTACAAGATCGTCGAGATCGACAATAAGCCCGTGATCAAGCTGTCCGAAGACATCATCAAGATTTCAAACCCCGGATTCAAAGAGGTCTACCGGCTCTATGACAAGGACGGCCTCGCCTACGCCGATTTGATTACGCTCGCGAGAAATGACGGCGACAGGGAGAAACTCGCGAAAAACGCGACGATCAAGATCCGGGACGAAAAATACGAATTCAAAAACAGTACGCTCAAGGCCGGATCCTATACGTCGAAAAAACTGACGCAAACCTATGTGAAGGGCGGGGAGATCATCCGGGAAAATTATGAGGCCCTCTTTGACATCCTGGCCTCCCAGCGCTACTATTTCGATAATCTCACGACGCTCTCCAAGGAGCGGCAAAGACTGGAAAATCCCCACAACTACAAAGTGGATCTCAGCAACGACCTGATCCGGCTCAAATACGGCCTGATCAAAGAAATCAAAGCCGGGGAGCATCTCTAGAATGTCAAACATGACGGAAATCCGCTATATCGACAGAAAGACCGGGACAATCCTGACAGAGGACACGCCGGGAGAGCGCTGGCTTCGGTTTTTGTACCGCAATCCCCTGGGAAAGCTCCCGCTCCACGCGTTCGTGAAGCGAAAGGGGCTTTCGGCCCTGTACGGCAGGCTTATGGACAGCCCCCGTTCCCGGGCAAAAATCGCCCCCTTTGTCAAGCGCTACGGCATTTCCATGGAGGAGTCCGTCAAATCCGTCGACGCCTTTTCGTCCTTCAATGATTTTTTCAGCCGGAAATTAAAAGCGGACGCGAGACCCGTGGCCGGCGGGGAAGAGCGGCTCGTTTCCCCCGCCGACGGGAAAATCCTCGCCTTTGAGCGCTTCTCGGACATCGGGACGCTTTTCGTCAAAGGGAGACCGCTTACGGCGGCGGCCTTATTTGGCGAGGAAGAGACGGCCGAGCGCTACCGGGAAGGGGCGCTTATCCTGATCCGGCTCGCTCCCGTCGATTATCACCGTTTTCATTTTCCGCTGGCGGGCCTTCCGGGCCCCGCGGAGAAAATCCCCGGGGCGTACTTCTCGGTTTCCCCCTGGGCCGTCGGAGAGCGGGTTTCGATCTTTTGCGAAAACAAGCGGGAACTGACGCTTCTTGAAACCAAGACCGCGGGGGTCCTCGCGATCTTTGAAATCGGCGCCACCATGGTGGGCGCCGTCACCCAGACCTTTACGCCGGGGATTGCCGTCAATAAAGGCCGGGAAAAGGGATATTTTTCCTTCGGCGGATCCACGGTTATCCTCGTCGCGGAAAAAGACGCCGTCGTCTTGGACGACGATTTGCTGGACAATACAAAAAAAGGCCTCGAGACAAAGGTCCTCATGGGCGAGGGCATCGGGAAGGGGTTGCGCCTATGACCAAACACAGCGGAAAATACTTCAGAAAAGGCGATCCGATCCTCTACGGGATCCTTTTCGTGATTCTCGGAACCGTGGCCTTAAAGGCCTTTCGCATGAAGCCTGTGGAGGCGGGCAAGGCAGAGATCTGGGTTGCGGGTAAGCTCGAATACGTGCTCCCCCTCAAGGTCGAGGAGTCGGATCTCTTTGTGGATACTCCCTTGGGAGGCGTCAACGTCAAGTTCAAAGACCGCATGGTTCGGGTCACCTCATCCAATTCCCCGCTCAAACTCTGCGTCAAGCAGGGCTGGATCAAGAATCCCGGCGAGACCATTATCGGCGTGCCCGACAAGCTCGTGATCAAGATCGCGGGCGCGGCGACCGCAGGCCAAGCCGCCGCGGGCAGCGACGACAATATCGATATTATTCTGAAATAGTCATTTATTGAGAAACAGGGAGTACAAACGTGGACGACAACATGAAGGGCAACAAAAAAATCCCCTTTTTAAAGATTATCCTGATCGGCGTTCTTTTTATCCTGATCCAGAGTTTTTTGCAGCAATACGACAAGGTGAGCGTGGTTTTCCGGCAGTATATCGGCTATTTCACGCCGCTTCTGTACGCGCTTTTTACGGCGGTCTTTCTGGAGCCCATCGTCAAAAAAATCGAGACCCATTTCGGGATGAAGGAAACGGAGCGCTGGCCGGCGGTTTTGATTACCGTGGGGGTTTTTCTTCTCTTCATCATCGGTTTTATTTATATCGTAATCCCGGAAATCATCCAGAGCTGCAAGGAGCTCTACGACAAATTTCCCTATATCCAGGAACAGATCGGCAAATATCTCGACAAGATTTTCGCGCTTCTCGAAAAATTTGAGATTGAACTGATCGGAAAAGACGAGCTGCAACAGACCATTACGTCCTTTGTGCGCCGCAACTTAGGCAAAATCCGTGATTTCGGCTTTTCCTTCGTCCTCAACATGTTCTGGTGGACCGTGGCCATCACGAAATTCTTCATCGGTTTTTTCCTCGGATCACTGATTCTCCTCGATCCCAACTACTTTGTGAAAACGATCCACAATATTCTGAAAATCGTGTTCGGAAAGACCTTGGGCGACACGATTCTGGCTTTTGCCGACCGCTCGCGAAAATTTATGATCAAGTATATCGGCGGTCGGGTCGTGGCCTCGCTCCTGGTGGCGGGCATTGTCCTTACGGTCACGCTCCTGGCCAAGGTCCCCTACGCGCTGCTTTCTTCGATGCTTGTGCTTATCGGGAACCTGATTCCCTATGTAGGGTCAATCTTTTCGGGGGTTGTGTCGATTTTCCTCGTCCTCGTCTCCGAGCCCGGCAAGGTGATCTGGATGTTTGTGGCCATCTGTCTCGCGCAGTTCCTCGATTCCTGGGTGATCGGCCCCAGGATCGCCAGCAAGGACTTTGAAATCCGCTCGTTCTGGATCATTCTGTCGATTCTCTTCGGCGGGAGCCTGTTCGGTCCTCTGGGCATGATCTTCGCGGTGCCGGTACTCTGCGCCATACGGGAGATTTACAAAAAGTTTTTGAAAAAGAGGGAGGAGAATGAAGACGGAAACATCCTGTAAATTTGCGGCTTCGGCTACCATGGGACTCGAGTCCGTCGTCCGGGACGAATGCGCCGCCCTCGGTTTTGCGGACATCGTGACCGTCAACGGCCGGGTGGAATTTTCCGGGGACCTGTCCCTGATTCCCCGGGCCAACATCAATCTGCGCTGCGCGGACCGGGTCTATGTCAAAATGGGTGAATTTACTGCGCTTAGCTTTGAAGAGCTCTTTCAGGAAATCAAAAGACTGCCCTGGGAGAATTTTATCGATATCGACGGCGCGTTTCCGGTCTCCTGGGTCAGCTCAGTCAAATCGAAGCTCTTTTCCAAGTCCGACATTCAAAAGATCGTGAAAAAAGCCATGGTGGAGCGCCTGAAGGCCCATTATCACAAAGAGATTTTTCCCGAAACCGGCGCCAATTACGCGATTCGGATCCAGGCGAACAAAGACGTCTTCGTGGTTTTGCTCGACACGAGCGGAGAACCTTTGCACCGGCGCGGCTACAGAAAGCTCATCAATGAGGCGCCCCTCAAGGAAACCATGGCGGCCGCTCTTGTCTTGCTGTCCCGCTGGAACGGAGATACGCCTTTTCTCGATCCCATGTGCGGCACGGGGACCATCGCCATCGAGGCCGCTCTCATCGCGAGACATATCGCGCCCGGGGCTGAGCGCCGCTTCGCCTCGGAAAAATGGCGCTGCATCCCGCAGGAATACTGGGTAAACGCCAGGGATCAGGCCTATTCCGCCGAAGACAGGGACAAAATCCTCGACATTCGCGCCTCGGATATGGACGGGACCGTTCTCAAAGTGGCGCAGGAAAACGCGAAACGCGCGGGCGTCCATGACGACATCCGCTGGGATACCATGGATTTCGCCAAAATCAGCCCGGGCAAGCCCTACGGCGTTTTGATCACGAACCCGCCCTACGGCGACAGGCTTCTCGACCGGGAAAAAGCGGCGGATTTGTACCGCTCCCTGGGAAAGGTCTGCCGGACGGAAATTCCGCGCTGGTCCTGCTATGTCATCACCTCGGACGAGGATTTCGAGCAAAATTTCGGAAAAAAAGCCACGAAAAACCGCAAGCTCTATAACGGCGGCATCAAGTGCTATTATTACCAATATTACGGCGAAAAGCCGGGGCGGTCGGATCCCGCCGCCGGAAAGGAAAGCGTCCATGAAAAATGACGGACCCGGGTCGGTCGCTTTTGCCCGGGAGGCAATTTTACAGGTCTTCAGCATAATAGATAAAAAATATCATGATTATACGCGGGAAGAGGATACCGACGCGCTGGAGCGGCTGAAAACCGAAGTCATCCCCAAATACGAAAAAATCTGGCTCGCCCTCGCGGACGAAGCTCTCGACGCCCAGGTGGACGAAGGGGCCTTCGGGACCGTGGCGACCCATATCGGGGCAATCCTTCAGGCCCACGGTCTCACGGAAGACTTTGTCCGGGCCCGCATGGCGCTCAGGGAAAACCACCGAAACCGCTCGGGGGCCGAGGTCATGAAAAAACTCTTTCAAACCCAGGCCGAAAAACTTGCCGAAAAAAAGGCGAGACTGCTCGGCGCGGCCGCCCTTCTCCTTACCCGGGAAGAAGAGCTCAATAAGCGCTTTGCCGACGCGATCCAGGAAGAGACCCAGATGAAAATTCTCGAACAACTGAGTCCCGTTCGCCGCCGCTATCTGGAAACGGAGCGGGAGATCCTCGAAACGGAGGACAAACTGAAAGAACTCCGGAACAAGCTCGAGAAAAAATGGTACTATGAGATTTTCGGGACCATGGCCGCAGACGCCCTCCGCCTGAAGGCGGCCGGCAAACCGGAAAAAAAAAGCAAACAGAACACGCAATAACCCTTTACCGATAAACTCTTACAAAGCAGGTGACGAAGTTGACTCTCAGCAACAAAACGAAAGGTATTGTCTGTATCATCATTTCCTCTCTGTCCTTTGGCATGATGAATATCTTTATCCGTCTGAGCGGCGATCTGCCCTCGATCCAGAAGAGCTTTTTCCGGAACGCCGTGGCGCTGGTCGTTTCGGTGATTTTCATCGTGAAAGACCGCATCCCCATGAAGATCGTCCCCGGTACGCTGAAGCATCTGTTTATCCGGGCAGGTTGCGGAACCGTAGCGATCTGGTGCAATTTTTACGCCGTGGACCATCTCGTCCTCGCCGACGCGTCCATGCTGAACAAAATGTCCCCGTTCTTCGCGGTGGTGTTCAGCCTTTTCCTGCTCAAGGAAAAAGTCACGCTCGTGCAGGCCTTAAGCGTCATCTTCGCTTTTATGGGCAGCATGCTCGTCGTAAAGCCCACATTTACCAATATGGACGCGGGCTCTTCGCTGATCGGACTTATGGGCGGCCTCCTCGCGGGTCTGGCCTATACTTCCGTCAGGGTCATGGGGAAAAAAGGCCTCAAGGGCCCCTTTATCGTAGGCTTCTTCTCCCTGTTTTCAACGCTGGTCGTGCTGCCCTTCTTCATCTTTGACTATCATCCGATGTCGGCCCGGCAGCTGATCTGCCTCATCGCCGCGGGCGCCTTCGCCGCCTCGGGACAATTCGGGATCACGGCCGCGTACACATACGCCCCCGCCCGGGAGATCTCGGTCTATGACTACTCCCAGATCCTGTTTTCCGCGATTATCGGCTTTTTCTTCTTCAATCAGGTTCCGGACGTCTACAGCTGGCTGGGCTATCTGATCATCTGCTCCATGGCGGTCTGGATGTTCCTCTACAACCGCGGGCGGGAGGAATCCGTATAGACGTCGTATAGATGTTGTATATACGCATAGAAACCAAGAAAACAGGTGGTATCCCTTGGCTGCTTTGATTATCCTGAAACTGGCAACGACAGCGGTCCTCGCGTTTTTTTCCTTTATCACGGGCCGCCTCGTCCTGCAATATTTTCCGCCGGAGACTGCGCATGCCGGCCTCATCGTAATTGGCGCGTTTTTTTTGCTTTTTCTGATCCTCGTGCTCACGGAAATCGTCTTCTGGTGGAAGCGCTTCCGTTTTCCGGCCTTAAAAATCCTGGGCGTCATCGTCATTGTCCTCGTGGGCGTCCGTTTCGGCTTTGAGATCTATACGGCAAAGGAAGAATCCATCACGATCCGGGAACGGATCGCCGACAGGAGGGAATACCTGCCCTTTGACGAAGACAGCGCCATCGCCCGCCTGCCCTTTCCCCCGGGAATCCGCTTCACGGAAGACCTGCCGGTGGTGGATGGCGCGGAATCCTTGTTTTCCCTCTACTCGGCTTTTGTGAACGCCCTGTATCCCGAGACGATCCCGCCTCTCAACAACGGCGGCGGCCCCTTCCGCTTCCTCGGCGGGGAAAAGGGAATGGCGGCCCTTACCGGGGGCGAGACCGACATCCGTTTCGGCTATTACCCCGAGAGCGCCAGAGAAGTAGCGGACAGCGCCCCGGGCTACTCGGAATTGGTCTGGCACCGGATGGGCAAAGACGCTTTGATCTTTTTCGTCAACAAAAATAATCCCATCGACAACCTTTCTTCGGAAGACATCCGCCGGATCTACGACGGCGATGTCACGAACTGGAAAGAGCTCGGGGGCGCGGACGAAGCCATTGTCGCCTATCAGCGGGCGCCCGACAGCGAAAGCCAGATTTTTATGAAAGAATTCATGGGCATTTTCCCGTTGAGGGATCCGCCCAAGACCGTGATCCAAAGGGACAGGGACCCCGACCGGGGAATTCCCGGCGGACCCGCAGAAGTCCCGGCCGATTACCGGAACGAAAAAAACGCCGTCGGCTACTCGCTGCGCTTTTTTTCCATGAGGGCGGTCAAGGATTACGATATCAAGCTCCTTTCCGTCGACGGGATCCCGCCGACGCTGGAGACGATCAAAAATGAGACCTATCCTCTCGTTGTCCCCATTTACGCCATCCGGCGCGGAGACAATCGGAAACCCAATGTGGACCAGTTTGTGGAATGGATTTTGTTTGAGGAAGGGCAGTATTTGATCGAAAAATCAGGCTTCGCGCCGCTCAATTAGCGAATATTTACCAAAAATATACTTTTTTACCGATACGAAAGGGGGTAATACCATGCAGTATTTTTCAGGCAGATTCAAGGAAAAGGCCAGCGACTTGATCCTGGATTTTCATTCGTCCATCGATTTTGACAAGAGACTCTACCGCTACGACATTATGGGGAGCATCGCCCATGTCCGAATGCTGGACCGCAAAGGAATCATTCCGGCCGATGACGCGAAACTCATTGAAAAGACGCTGAAGGAAATCCTCAAAGACATCGAGAAGGGCTTGATCCCCTTTTCCCGGGAATATGAGGATATCCACATGAATATCGAAAAAGTCCTGATCGACAGGATCGGCGATCCCGGTAAAAAATTGCACACGGGCCGCAGCCGCAACGATCAGGTCGCCGTGGACATGAAGCTCTTCACGAAAGACGAGGCCGTCAAAGTGCGGGCGCAGTTGCTGGACCTCACGGGCCTTTTCGTCAAAATCGCCGAAGACCACATTGAGACCTATATGCCCGGCTTTACGCACTTGCAGAAGGCCCAGCCGATCACATTCGCCCACTGGATCCTCGCCTACGCCGAAATGTTCCGCAGGGATTACCTCCGGATCGGAAACGCGCTTACCCTCATGGACGCCTGCCCTCTGGGGAGCGCCGCCTTGGCCGGGACGACCTACCCCATTGACCGCGAATACACCAGCGATCTTTTGGGCTTCGCGTCGCCGACTTGGAACAGTCTCGACGCCGTCAGCGACCGGGATTATCTGATTGAGCTCATGAACGCTTTTTCCCTCATCATGGTCCATCTGTCGCGGCTTTGCGAGGAAATCATCCTCTTTGCCTCAAATGACTACGGCTATATTGAATTGAGCGACAAATTTTCCACGGGCAGCAGCATCATGCCCCAGAAGAAGAACCCCGACGCGGCGGAACTGATCCGGGGCAAGAGCGGCCGGGTATTCGGGGACTTGATCAGTCTGCTCACGACCATGAAGGGCATCCCCCTCGCCTACAACAAAGACATTCAGGAGGACAAGGAAGTCTTTTTCGACGCCCTCGATACGGTCAAGGGCTGCCTTTTGGTCCTCTACGGCATGACGGAGACCATGAGCGTCAAAAAAGATGTCATGCTGAAAGCCGCGGCAAAAGGCTTTATGGGAGCGACGGACGTCGCCGATTATCTGACGCGAAAGGGCATGAGCTTCCGGGACGCCTACAAATTAGTGGGAAAAATGGTGGCCTGGTGCATCGACAAGGGCTACACCCTCGACGATCTGCCCCTCGAAAAATACAAGCAGTTTTCAAAGCTCTTCTATAACGATATCTACAAGGAAATCGCCACGGAGACTTCGGTTGAGCGCAGGAAAAGCCTCGGCGGCCCCGGCAGGAAAAGCGTCAAAAAGCATCTCGCTTTTCTGGACCGCTTCGTAAAAAAAGAGGCCGAGGGGATCCGGTCCTGGCAGCTCAACGAGATTCTGGGAAAATCCTGATTTCCCGATCCGCAAAGACGCAAACGCAAACTTTAAAATAAATCAAGGAGGAAGGCATGACAGTAAAAGAAGCGGCAATCGGCAAACAGTATGCCCTGTTGGGGCCACAGGTCGTCAAAAACCTCGAGAGCAGAAATTTCGCGGCCTATTATTGCGCCACAAAGGAAGAGGCTTTGCAAAAGGCGCTGTCCCTCATTCCCGACGGATCCACGGTTTCTTGGGGCGGCTCCGTGACCGTGGCGGAAATCGGGTTAATCGACGCCGTCTACCAAAACAAGACGCTGACGCTCCTCGACCGGGACAAGACCACAACGCCTGAAGATCGCATGGAGAGCATGCGGCAGGCCCTTTTGTGCGACGTGTATCTCACGAGTACCAACGCCCTGACCGAAGACGGAATCCTTGTCAATATCGACGGAAACGGCAACCGGGTGGCCGCCCAAACTTTCGGGCCCAAATCCGTCATCATGATCGTCGGCATGAACAAGCTCACGAAAACCTTCCGGGAAGCCATCGTCCGGGCCAGAAATTACGCCGCGCCGGCCAATACGCTGCGGATCAGCGCGACGAACCCCTTGAAGACGCCCTGCGCCGCAACCGGTTCCTGCGGGGACTGCAAGAGTCCCGACAGCATCTGCTCCTTTATCGTAGAGACCAGAATGTGCAAATTCAAGGGCCGGACAAAGGTCATCCTCGTCGGAGAGAGTTTGGGATTTTAAGGAAAGGTCGGGCGATGAAAAAGCAGAGAATTCTGGATATTTATTTAAAATTTTTGGAAAACAAGGAAGTCACGATCAAGGATATTTCCGAGGAATACGACGTCAGCCCCCGAAGCATCCAGCGGGATATCCGGGACCTCAGGACATTTTTCCAGCTGGCCGCAATCCCCGCGGACATCATTTACGAGCCCTCCATCAAGGGCTATGTGATGCGGGACGACAACCGCAACCAGCTGACTAATGATGAAATTCTCGCGGTCTGCAAGATCCTCCTGGAAAGCCGCGCCTTTGTCAAGGAAGAGATGATGCGGATCATCGACAAGATCGTCAATCTGTGCGTCCCCAGGGCCAACTACAAAGTGATCGGAAAAATGCTGGATAATGAGAAATACCACTATAACGAGCCCCATCATCGGAAAAAATTTCTGGGAAAACTGTGGAACATCGGGAACGCCATCCAGCAGCAGCTCAAGATCCGGATCACCTATACCAAAACAAATAACGAGAGCGTAAAAAGGGTTCTGCATCCCGTGGGGCTGATGTTCTCGGAATTTTACTTTTATCTCCTGGCCTTTATCGAAAATGCCGACAAATCAAAATTCCGCAATCCCGATGACCTGTTCCCGACCATATACCGGGTGGACCGGATCAAGTCGCTCAAAGTCACGAAGGAGAACTTCCCTGTGGTCTATATCAAAGACCGCTTTGAAGAAGGGCTGTTCCGGAAGCGGGTGCAGTTCATGACCGGAGGAAAGCTCCGGAAAATCCGCTTCAAGTATTTCGGCCGGTCGCTGGAGGCTGTCCTCGACCGCCTGCCCACCGCTGTCGTCAAGGCTCAGTACAAGTCCTACGCCCTCATTGAGGCGGAAGTTTTTGGAGACGGGATTGAGGCCTGGATCCGGGGGCAGGGGAAGGATGTGGAGGTTATCGGGTGAGGGGTAAAGCAGGACGCGGAGGATTGTGAAAAATTGTGTATTTGAATTTTTTTGTTTGATTTTGTAAGTTATTTGCAGTATAATAGCTTACAAAGGAGATGATTGTATGGCAACGACAAGCATAACATTCCGTCTGGACGCGGAACTGAAAAAACATGCGGAAAGCGCTTTTGAAAGCATGGGACTGAATATGACTTCCGCGCTGACAGTATTTATCAAGACCGTAGTCAGGGAAGGACGAATCCCGTTTCAGATTGTCACGGATGAGTATGCGGGACCGAAAAAAAGCGCAAAAGAAGCGTTATTAGCGCTTGAAAAGTACGCCGGTACGTTGAAAAGAGACGTGGATATCAAAAAGGAGCTTGCCGAGTATAGAGAGGAACGCTATGCGGATTCTACTCGACACTAATATTGTTATTGATTATTTGCAAAAACGAAGCGCTTATTTCGAGCATGCGCAGGCTATTCTTCTGTTGTGCCAACGAGGGGACATAACCGGCTTTGTTTCAACACAGACCATTGCGGATACGTTTTACATTTTACGAAAAGATTATCCGGTCACCGATTTAAAAGGAATTCTGATTAATTTTTGCAAGATTCTCTATATTGTGGGCGTCGATGAAGATAAATTATTCAATGCGCTCATTGACGCTGAGTTTGACGATTTTGAGGATTGTCTGCAATCTGAATGCGCCAAGTCAGTCGGGGTTGATTACATTGTAACAAGAAATGTAAGTGACTATGGTTCCGCGACGATTCCGGCTGTTACTCCAGAGGCTTTTTTCAAGAGATTTGAAAGCGGTTATGAAAAGCAATAAAACCGGTCGTTTGCCTCGACCTCTCTGTCGGCCCTGCGGCCGACGTCTCCCCTCACACCATCATGTGTTTCGTAAAATTGTTGCATTCCGCCGTAGTGGCTGCATCTCGGCATTTTTGGTCATGGTGGAGTTCCACCTTTGGGGTTGAGCTATGATTGCGATTCAGCCACGGGCTGGGATGTACGTGGTACAAGGGCAAGCTTTTTGCCCGGATTTTTTATTCTATAATATACCTTTCACTATGATTTCCAGAAACTGTCGGGGAGTCACGATCAACCGATCGGGCGGATAATGAAGGGTGTTGCCATTCATTCTTCCGTCTCGCTAAAACTCGCCCGCGCTTCCGCTATTTCCAGATTGATTTCATCTAAAGTTCGCTTGTCGCGCCCATTTTTTGCAGAAATAGCCTGAAGTTGCGCTGTGGCTTGGATTGATCTGGCGCGGCGAATTGCGGTCAAGGTTTCTTCGAAATTGTCTTCCGCAATGGAAATCATGAGCGCTGTTGGTTTTCCGTTATTTGTAATAATAACCTGCTGCTGTTCCTCAAGGGTAGTCCAGATATTTTTTGGCTGCGTTCGCAAATCTCTGACTGTATAAAATTTCATCTTTCCACCTCCCATTTCCAGTATACACGATTGCGTGTCAATTGTCAACAAATTTATCTTAAGACATTTTAAAATGAATGATTGCGAGCTTTTCCGAATCGCCGGGGCCGAGTAAACAAGATAACTTCAGCAAAAAAACCACAAAGGGGTCAATCCCTCATTCCGGCGAATTCAAGCGCTGCCGCAAGAAACATCCGGACCGCAGTGGAGGTATCCATTACAAGACTCGAAAATAAAGAATCTACAGAAGCTTTTTGATAAACTTTTCGAATATTTTCATTGATTTTGTAAATAATTTGCTGTATAATGGAAAAAAGTTCTCTTAAATCCAATGTTTATCCCGGAACAGGCGGAGGAAAGATGCCACTGATATCGAGTTTTTATGGAATATTGATCTATCTGTATAAAGAAGTCGGGACTGTTCATAAAACACCGCATGTACACGCCTCTTATGGGGAATACGATATGGCGATCGATTTTGACGCCAATGTATTAGCGGGAGAATTGCCCAGAAAGCAGCAAAAATATGTTGAGGCGTGGATATTGTTGCATCAGGATGAATTACGAGCGGCTTGGAAAGCGTATTCGGAATTTGGGGAACTGATTAAGATAAGGGGGTTGGAATAATATGAGACCGCGAGCAGTTTCAGTGAGACCCATTGATAACTATCAACTGGAAGTAGTATTCTCCAATCACGATCGGGGTATATTTGATGTCAAGCCGTATATGCGATTCCCGGCGTTCAAAGATCTTGCCGCGTGTTTTGATACCGTGCATGTGGCCGGTCTTTCCGTCACTTGGAGTAACGGCGCCGATATCTGTCCCGATGAACTCTATTATGGCTGCAAGCTGATCAATGATCGTTCGATTTCAGAGAAAGAGCCCCCGCTACTTAAGAATTGAGTTTTTTTGATAATTATTCCGTTTTTTTGAAACAAAATTCCACAGGCTGGTGTGTGAAATCCCGGAGCAAAAAACAGCCACGGGCATGAAGCCTGAAATGCTAAAATAAAGAAACAGCCACGGGCAAGGATGCCCGTGGTACAAGGGGAAACTTTTGGG
>JAISTB010000026.1 GCA_031272775.1 Fusobacteriaceae bacterium
AGGACATAATGAACCTCCGTCTGGCTTTCCGGCATGATGCCCGTGGCGATAAGAGCCTTGTTCAACTCGTCGATATAGCGGCTGTCGTACTGGCAATGGTAGTAGAGTTCCTCGCAAACACGGAGCGGGTTTTCCACGTCCCCGTCATACTTGCGCTTGTACCTCTCGTCGTCCTCTTCGATGACAAACGGACAGTATCTTGCGCCGCGCCCAATGAGTTGCGCCTCGGCGATGGTGCTTGCGCCGGGTTTGCCCTTTGAGGCGTCGCGGGTCTCATAAAGGCGCACGATGTCAAAGAGGTTCAGGACGTCCCATCCCTCATCCAGCTTCTTGACCTCGAAAATGGCTCGATACGGATTGTCTCTGCTTTCCAGCGAGTTAAGCAGCAACTGCCGTTCGCTTGCCTCCTTGTCGTCGTTCACGGAGATACAGTGGTCGGCGCTGAAGTCTTCCCGCAGCTCCTGCGCCAACTCGTCAAAGTCGATGTCCTTTGACGCAAAATACTCCGCCATGCGTTTGACCTCCGCAAGCGGAGAGTTTGCGGCGATGCGTTCCAACATCGAGCCGGAGAGCGTCCGAATCAAGTCGTAAAAGCCTTGCTCAAACTCCTTGCTTTCGGCGATGGTTTTCGACTTGAACAGAACGACGGGCTTGATATAAAGTCGGTGGTCTTGAAACACCTTCAAGCGGTACTGGCTGAACATGAGCGCGGTCAGCATACGGTCCGTGTAGCCGATGTCGGCTCGGATTGCCCGCACCTCTTTGGAATACTTCTCTTCGCGGAATTTGCGAAGCGGGTAATCGAAGATGATTTTATTCTCATACTCGCTCAAGATGAACGGGTTTTGCAGGTCGCAGGTCGCCGTGAATTCCAGCAGGAGATTATCGCGGTTCGCCTCGAAAATGTGGCGCACCGTCATCTCCCAGCTTGCCTTCAAATCCTCCTCGGCTTTATCAACTTTCCCTCTGCGCGTGTCCACATTCAGATGGTGTGCCTCGTCGGCAATCAAAACCGTCTTCGAATCGGCAAAGTCGTCGAAGGACGGGGAATTCTCTTTCGGGAACCACATATCCATGTGAAGCCCCTGCGTTGTCGTGAAGCAGATGTTGACGGCATCGGGGTTCGCGCCTTGGAAGTTGCTCACTTCGTTGACACGTACCGTCTCGCCGTCTATCACAATTTCATCGGCAAACAGATACTTTGCGGAAGCCGCGTTCAGGAAATTGTCCTTTGTCTTCTTGACGATGTTGTCGAGGTTTACAAAGAACAGAAAGTTGCGGTATCCCCGTTTGTACAGGTAAATAATCAGCCCCGCCATGATGAGCGTCTTGCCGCTGCCCGTGGCCATATGAAACAAGACCTGCGTTGGGTTAGGACGCTTGTCGCTCTCGTAGAACGTTATGAAGTTGCGAAACGCGTCCTCTTGATACGGTCGCAATTCAAACGCCCGGTTCAGATTCTGCGGAATGTAATCCGGCAACTCCTTATAGGCAATCGGAGAGAAGTCGCGGATTGAATCCATCTGTTGAAAAAGGAACATCTTATTTTCCCTCCCTTTTTCTCATGCCGCTGTCTTTAAGCTTCTTCCGCATCTCACGTAGTGACTCAAGATACGCCTTTTCCACGTCGCTCAAATCATCCGACAAAGACGCACGGTAGGCGGCATACTCGCGATGCGCTTTTTCAATCGCGTCAATGTGACTGACGGAACCTGAGTCGTCCAAGACACCAAAGCCGAAGTCATGCGTAAATTTGTCTAAGATCTCAAGCCAATCCCGCATATACATGGGTTCGTGCGTTTCCGCTTTCAATTCCGCCATATCGAAAAAGGCATTGACCACGCGGCGCAGGGCAAACAATTCCTTTTCGGTCATGTAGTTTTTCGCAACTGTAACCTCGCTTTTCACAGGACGGCTTCCCTTGAACACGGTCAGCCCCATAAAGGGCAAATCGGCATTGGCACGATTAAAGACGATTTCGCTTGCGGTATGCCCACTGATCGCATAGTGTAGCTTGTTCTGCACGATTTTGAAAAATTCGATCGTCTCGGGCATACCGGCATTATAATCCAGACTTGTGGCGTACAAATCGAGGATTTGCCGATACATTACTTTCTCACTGGCTCTTATATCGCGGATTCGTTCCAGTAATTCTTTCCAATATAGACCGCCGCCCATGTTTTTCAGGAAGTCGTCATTCATCGTGAAGCCTTTTTGCAGATACTCGTGTAAAACGGTCGTCGCCCACTGCCTAAATTGCGTTCCGCGCGGAGACTTGACGCGATAACCGACTGCGAGTATCACGTCAAGGTTGTAGTACTTCACGTTGTAGTTTTTGCCGTCTGCAGCAGTTGTTCGGAATTTCCGAACAACTGCATCCTCGACAAGTTCTCCCTCATCGAAGACGTGGCTGATGTGTTCGCTGATGTTGGCTTTGCTCGACTGGAACAAGTCGACCATCTGCGCTTGCGTAAGCCAGAGTGTTTCACCCTGCATACGCACGTCTATTTTTGCCTTACCGTCGGCGGTCTGATAGATGATGATTTCCTCTTTGTTCGTACTCATACGCGGTCGCCCGCCAATCCGTAGAAACTGCGGGTGAAGGCTTTGTCCGCGTCGCTAATTCCGTATTCTTCGTCCTCAAGGTCGCACAGATTGACATACAGCATATTCTTGTCCAGCAGTTCGAGGATGAAACGCTTCTTATCCTCTATAGACAACGCTTCAAAGTCGGCGGTTGCGCCGGCAATGTCGGAGGGATTTACCTTACTGCTGATGAAGCCCGTGGCAATGACACGCTCCAGTAGCGCCGTCAGGTCTGCGTCTGTCTTGGCGGACATGGCTTCATCTACAAAGCGCTGATTGGATTTGGCAAGTTCGCAGTAGACGAAAGAGCCGCCGCCCTGCCAATCATTACTTCTCGACACGCTTGTCGCATCGCCAGTAATAACTTGTTTCAGGCGTTCAATAGAGAGCGTTTCAATATAATCCATCTGCTCGACGCCGATATATTGCCGTTTCAATTTGTGAGCTACAGCACAAGTTGTACCTGTTCCCATATGGAAATCAAGTACAATATCGCCTTCGTTTGTAGCTGCCTTAATAATTCTCTCGAGCAGCGTTTCAGGTTTTTGCCCATCGAACTGCAAGCGTTCGCTTGAAGTGGGTTGCTGTTGGAATGACATAATATCGTTCCAAACATCGCCGAATGGTTTCCCTTTCGGTTCGACCTCGTCCCGGTATCGTTTTGAGCCATGAGCAACCAAATACCATCTGCCATCTTCGTCTTGTCTATTGAACATATCCAAATATTCCTTCGTATGGGGTTGACGAAGCTTGTTAAATAACGGAGCATTACTCTTTGAATAATACAGGATTGTTTCATGGCCTCTAATCCAATTATTCGTAAGCGTTTTGTATCCTGACAGCACCGAAATATCCCATATAATTTCACGTTGGAAACAGTTGCGTCCAAACACTTCATCCATCAATACTTTCCCATAATGGACTTCGTTATAATCTAAGTGAAGATATATAGAACCATCATTTGATAACAGTTTTCTTGCAAGCTCGAGACGGTTTTTCATGAAAACGAGCCATGTGCTGTGGTTAAATTTGTCGTTATAGTTGAAACCATCCCCGCCTGTATTATACGGCGGGTCAATATAAATGCACTTCACCTTGCCCTCAAACCGCTTCAAAAGCGACGAAATTGCAAGGAGGTTGTTTCCTTTGATGATGAGATTGTCGTTATCCAAAAACTCCGTGGCGGTTTCGGCGGTAACGCTCTCGGCGGAGCCGTCTGCCACAGGGTTGCCCGTCAAGTCTGTTGCTCCCGCGTAGCTGTACCGTTTCGCACCGATAAGTACTTTCGGATAAAGCAGTCTGTCCACCTCGTCGGGCGCAAGGGTGGCGTTGTAGAAAACCTCGTCGCGTTTCTGGTCGTCTTTTGTCTGCCCACCCTCAAGAACGCAATCCTTGTAGGGGAAAGACAAAACCACGTCGCCGGAGGCCGAGATGAGGTCGCCGCGAGCGTCGGTCAAGCCGATGCGGTTTTTGAAGCGCGTATAGCTGTCAGGCAGGAATTGGCGGTTGTTGACCACCCAACCGAAGCCGACCTTGTCAAAGACCATCGTGCCGTTCACGTCGGCGAAAAAGCGCTTTTTCGTCTCGGCGTTGCCGAGCAGCAACCCGATGAGCCCCGCGTCCATATTCATGGCGGACTCGTAAACCTTGTTGCGGAGAAGTGCTCCGTCTTCCGTGAAGAACCTCTCGTCCGCTTTTAGGACTTCCACCAGTGTCTCAAAAAAATTAGCCATTTTTCTCCTTGCTCCTTTTCGCCTTAATGATATACATTGCCTGTTTCAGCGTCGTAGCGCTTGCTTTCACGAGATCGATCACACCATCGCCTGCATTCACGCCCCAGTTCCTTATTCCGCGTACCGCTTAGCCTTGGCAAAAACCACAAGCTGCTCAAAAGACATCTTGCCAAGACAATAATCGCGGATGATCTCAATACCTCTCTTTGTGGGATGATAACCCTCGAACATATTGGAACCGATAGCCTCGGCCGCGTTTTCCAAGGTTTCCAAGTCTGGAAATGGAACGTCCATAATGGTCAGCGCGTTGCGGTCGATTGTGATTGCTGTGTATGGCATGTCTCCCCCCCTTACTTCCCCAGATCCCCGATCAAGCGCTTGACCTCGTCAGGCAGAGCGTCATACCAAGCCTGCTCCTGGCCCGCGGGCGGAAAGATTGTCCCGAATTTCAGGATATTGGTCGGTTCCGTAGCGTTCAGATCAATCCAGACGTCGCTCTTTCTGAAGTCGCAGACGGCGCTTATCCGCTCCGTCAATTCCAGCATCAGCGCCCTGTTTTGCTCCGGCGTGCGCTTGCGGACATCGCCCCTGATCCACATGTGGTCGCCGTAGGGCTTGCCTCCCACATAGCGGTTTTCATCGGGAATTTCGTGGAAGATCACCTGCACATAATAGGGGAAGGCGCCCGTTTTGGCAACGTGCCCGTCCGTAATAGCCGCCGCTATCGCTTGTTTTTGAGCTTTCGTAAGTTTGTTTTGATTGACGTAGACTTGATATGTAGGCATGATATCCTCCGTTAAATTTTATGTTTTTTCGCACTCCTCGCCTCTCGCCAGATTATTCAGGCGATTTCACAACCCAATGCCCTCCCTTGTCCGCTCCGATCCGCTCGACCAAGCCAAGCTTTTTCAATTTCGCTATGTTCTTTTGAACCCCTCGTGGCGTCATTTGGACATCCTCTGCAATTTTCGCCGCACTGATTTTCGGCTGCATAATCATTAGTTTGACAATGGTTCGCTGCACACCTTTTTCTACGAACTTTTCTACGAACTCATCCGGGTTTTCTACGAACTTATAGTCAGTTTCACCGAACTCATTTCTAACCTTTTCTACGAACTCGTCCTCAAGCATATTTTCAATCCCATTACCTTCACTATTGCCTACATTACCTACAACATTACCTTCATAATTACCTGCATTATCTTCAAGATTAGCGTCAATATTAAGGTCACTTTCCACGGCCTGCCGGTAAAAAATTACCGTAAACCCCATTTTTCCCAGATTGAATCCATATTTCACACCTGCGCTTCCGCATTCTCGTGCGATTTTACGGAGGCCTGTCCCGAATCGCTCAATATCTTTCGAGTAATACATGATTTTGGCCAGTAACGGGTTGCGCTGAACAGAGGTTTCCGAGCCGTTGATATAGTCTTCCGGGGTCAATCCCTCTGGAAACGTCCCGGGATTATAAATCTCAATGCGATTGCTGAAAATGGCAATTTCGTTGGTCTGGGGGATCTCGGCGTCCCGATGAACGAAGCTGTTCAAAAGCGCCTCCCGTACGGCATCCATCGGGACTTCGGGAATTTCCGTTCTCTGCGGGGAACCGTCACGGATAACGCGCCAGCGGATGTTGCGCCGAATATACTGCTCGCCGATATCGACGAGTTGGTTGATTGTCCCTCTCGCTCTGCCAATATCGATGAACGTATGCTTGACATCGGTGGCAAAGACCGCCATCTGGATCTCGAGCGGCGAATTCTTTCCGAACATGGCAATTGCCGTGTTATTCGGTACGCCGCCTTTCATGAGTTCCAGCCGGCGAAGGATGTCATCGCGATTCGTAAACTTGTAGGAAAGTCTGCCGCTTTCGTTTGCTTTCTTTATGTAAGATCGCAAAAAGTTCGTGTTGACATCATCGGCTGTCTTTCCCGAAGGCGCCGAGTCCCAGGGCGACACCATGCCGCGCTTTTTCTTGAAAAGGCCCTCCAACTCCTCCGGGGAGATCTGTTTGCATTCATCGGCCACGCGGATATACGCTTTGCCAAAGGCAAAATAAGGCGAATTCTCCCCTTCGAATTGAACACGGATACAATCCTTGTAATCGATATTGACTTTTTCGATCGTCGGGTATATCTGAGGTTTTATGTTTTCGGTCAAAAAACGGCTGATATCGCGCAACGATGACCCGGATACCGTCTGCCCCAGGACTCGTCCGTCATTCTGGATGCCGAAATACACCTCCCCCCGCCCGTGCTTGTTCAGCATGGCAACAACATCAATAACGGCGTCTTTCGCTTCCGCCGTGGTTTTCTTGAATTCTAGCGTTTCCGATTCCTGACCGAATATCATGTTCGTTTTCTCCTTATATCTCCTGTCTTCGCTTGTTTACATTTTACCCTTTTTAGCGCCAAAATTCAATAGTTTTCTTGATGAAAAAGCACGGGCGTAAGATCTTACGCCCGCGTACGATATTCATCCTCAATCTGGTAACCGTCAATCGCGGAAACGAAGGAATTATCCGCCCCGCGGCCTCTCAAAACCCTTTCTGCCGGATCCTGAAGGCATCGCCGTATAAGGTGACGGCCACCGCTGTGACGCGACTGATCCCGCTTTCGGCGAAAAGCGCCTTGTATCCGCTCTTATCCATGGCCTCGTGAGCTTCCGCCAGGGCTTCGTCGTGACTCTCTCCGTCCCGCAGGCTTTTGAGGGCAAGCGCATACCCCTCCTGATTTTTGTCCTTGGGACGCAGGAGCAACTCAATTTTGCCGATTTTTTCGACAATGTTGACGTAGAAGGCGTATTCCCGCTGCAAAGCCATGGCGAGGCTGAACGTAAATCCGTAACAGAAGATATCGGAATTCCCGGGGGCCAACTCCCTGGATTTTGCGTGTACGATGGCCTGAAGGTTCTCCTCGAAGGAGTTCTGCCCCGTGATCACGCCGCCCCGGACGGAACTCAGGAGTTCCTCAAAGTGCGGGGAACTGAGTCCGACGAATTTTTCGATGAAACTGCAGCGGAAAAACGTATAGACTTCCCGGTTGGGGATTCTGAGATATCCGCAACCTTCTTCAACGCTGTCCCGCTTCAGGGTCAGATAGCCGATATCGAGTAAAAATGTCCAGATTTTTTTGTCGGAAATCACGAGGGGAAAAGGCAGGGAGCGGAAAATATATTTCCGGATGGACTCGTTCTGCAAGAGCGTGGCCAGATCCCGAAAGTCATAATCTTCCATCAATCCCAACAATTGCGTGATTGCGTCAATATTTACCGGATTTATCCAGTATGTGCGAAATTCCCTCTGTTTGGCAAACATAATGACCGACCAGGGATTGTAGACCTCCTCGTTCCCGTATTGATAGCCTCCGTACCATTTCCTGACGCTCTCCATCATGTGGCTGAGTCCGTATTCCTTGAGGATCTGGACGACTTCTCCCTCGTTGAAGCTGAAAAAATTCTCCCCCCGGGTGACCGTTCCCTCATAGGGCGTATCGATAATGGAATTCAGCATCTTGGCGTAGAGATCATCCCGCGTCAGGCGAAAGAGGCCGGTCAACACGCTGAATTTCATATAGGGATTTCCCTTGAGCCCCGAAGAAAACAGCGTCCGCCAGAAATCGCCGATGTCTCTGTAATAGTCTTTGTGCCAGCTGTCGATAACCGGCGCGTCGTATTCGTCAACAAGGATAATAACGGGCTTGCCGTAAAATTCATAGAGAAATTTACTCAGGTAAAAAATCGCGTTTACCAGAAAAATAGAATCTTTGCTGCGCATCAGATCATCATAGATGAAACGGCTTCCCTGGGAGAGCTTGTCGTAAATAAAGGAAAAATGATCGAGCAAATGCAGAAACGCTTTGTAGATATTGGTCTTGCATTCCGCGAAATCTTTGGAGCGGATGTCCTTGAACGACAGATAGATGACCGGATAACACCCCTGCTCCAGAAAGTACTCGCTCTGGGCGATCTTCAGATCCCGGAACAGTCTGCGGTTTTCCTCGGCGCGCCCGATGTCGAAATAATAGAAGAGCATGGTCAGGTTGACGGTTTTTCCGAAGCGCCGCGGGCGCTGGAACATGAGCACGTCTGAGGCCGATTCGAGGATTTTCGCGATTAACATGGACTTGTCGACATAATAATAGCCGCCATCGATGATTTTTTTGAAATCATCCACTGCCGTCGGTAATTTTCTCATATCTTTCCACCTTTTTCATTGATTTGTGTTGTTATAAAACGTGCGTTTCACGCAGTCGGCCGGCAATTTCAAGGACGCCCTTTACGGAAAATTCGTCGGAGTCCAGCAGGCGGACCACATTTTTGGGATAATATCCGGAAATCAGCGTATAAAGCCCTTTTGCCAGGATTCCGCCGCCGACCACGAAAAGATTCCGGTATTGCTCCGCGTAATAATTTTTCGCGAGGACATCGAGATCCCCGCTCAGCACAAGGCCCAGGAGAAAGTTCTGTTTCCGGGTAAGCGTCAATTTTTCCCGAAGATCGAGACCCCGCAGCATGAACGCGCCCCGGTTTATGCCGTAGCGCCGTCCCGCCTCGAGCCCGGTCCGGAGGAAATCGGGATCAAGCGCTTCCGCGAAGGCGCCGTCCACGGAAGCCTCCAATATCGTATGCTTTGTCAGCGCTTCCAGCAATTCGCCGCTCAGCGTCGTCGTAAAATCAAGGATTTCTCCTCCCGACGCCTCGACAAATTTGTTGTGGGAGCCCGGCAGGATCAGAAGCGCCGGTTCCCGCAGTCCCGTTTCCGCCATGACCCCGATGATTTCGGTCTCTTCGCCGCGAATGACGTCAATCAGATTAAGCCCGCGAAATTTGAGCTCGTCCTTGGCCTTTTTGACGCCGGGGATCAGGGTCAGCGCAAATTCCCCGAAGGAAAACTGTCGAAGGCGCCGGGCCAGCGTCTCCGCCGATACCGGCAGGGGCTCATGGGGAACCTCGGCCAGCCCCAGCGGGGAGGTGATCATCCCCGAGGCGAATATGCCTTCGATGTCATTTTTGTCCACGCGGTTTTCGGAAAGCGTTTCCGTGAGAAGCGCGTAGAGTTGCTCCGCAAAGGCTTTTTTCCCGATTTTCACGCCGGCCTTGGACTTGGCCCGGGCAATGACGACGCCCCCTTCGGTGATCCGGATCCTGACGTTTGACGTACCCGCGTCGATGGCGACAATCTTCTTTTCCATTCGTATCCCCCCGCAGGGCTGCAATCGTCCGGATCTCAGCGTCCGCCGGCGGCGGCCACGGGCCAGACCGGCGAATCTTCTCTGAGACAGGGCAGGATTTTTTCCCAGGGAACGAGGGATTCGGGCTGCCCCAAGGCGTAATAGCCCAGTTCGTAGTCGCTGTAGCTGAAAATAATTCCTGTGGCCGTCACGCCGAAATTCGTCCCCGGCTGCCACAGATTGTCCATCAGGTCCTTCTTCCCGTCCTCGTCCACGACGTCGTCCAGCGATTTCGCCTCCCAGTAGGTCAGAAGTCCGGGGATAATGAGCTCCCGGATCTTGTCCTCGGTCCCGGCCTTGAAGATGTCCGCCGCGCTCAACTCGTTTCCGGTCTTCAGATCCAGAAGCGAATAGGACGTCCCGCCGGTCCCGTGGGCCCCGCCGGAAAACTGCCAGTAGTTGATGGCGTACTGCAGGATGTCGGCGTTGTGAAAGAGGATTTTGTTTTCCGAGTGATATTCCCAGGCCAGGGACCAGGTCTCGTCCGAGGCGATATCGCCGTTTTCCTCTTTGTAGCTTTCGACTTCCGAGCGGTAGAACGTTTGCAGGGCCTCTTCGGCCGTCATATCGGCGTAATCCTCGCCGAAATTCTTCGTGAGAAATTGTCTCTGCAGCTTCTTCAGGATTTCGGGATCTTTATAGCCGTCGGGCCAGGTGAAGCTGATGTTGATCGTATAGCCGTTTTCCGAGGATACGGGCAGATAGAAGGTCTCGGCCACGCCGATGGTCTTGAAGACCAAAGAATCGTTTTCCCCTCCCCAAAGCAACATCCCCGAAAGCAGTAAAACCCCGATGATTTTTCTCATTTTTCCTCCTCTGTCAATGGCTTTTTCCATTTCCCCGCGCCGAGGCTTTTCGAAAAAGTTGATCAAGCGTCTGTACTTCATATTATACCTCATTATGGCAAAAAAGTAAAATGGGTCCGATGATTTTTTCACCGATTTTTTCACGTAAATTCAAAAAAACGAAAAGAGCCGCCGTTTTCAGGCGGCAGCCCTCCCCGCATTATACTAAGGCACTCCGGTTAAGGTTTTACCGTTGCAAACCATTTTTCTTTGCCATTGACGATTTCAAGGATCACGACGCTCTTCTTGGGATTGCCGCCCTCGAGGGTGAATGTCCCCGTTGTCCCAGAAAACTTCAGCTTCCGCAGGGCTTCGGCGATTTTTTCCCGATCCGTGGTTGTCCCCGCTTCCGTCATAGCCTGGGCCGCGATATAGATGCTGTCATAGCCGAGAGCCGCGCCGCTGGTCAGCGTTTCGAGACTGTATTTTTCCGCGAACTTCTTGACAAAATTCTGTACGGCGGGGTCGGGATCCCCGGTGGAATAGTGATTCGTGTAATAGCAGTTTTCAAACAGCGCCGCGTTGTCCTCGATCTTGGTCTCGATGCTGCTCCAGCCGTCGGCCCCGACGAGAGCGCCGGTGTAGCCCGCTTCTCTGGCCTGTACGACCATCAGCGCCGCCGTGCCGTAATAATAGGGCATAAAGATCATTTCCGCGCCGCTTTCTTTGATTTTCGTGAGCTGGGCCGAAAAATCCACGTCGGTCATGGTCGTCGAGATCTCTTTGGCGACAATTTCGATGTTGAAGGTCTTGCAGGCCACGGAGAAGGACTCGTAGAGCCCGAGAGAATATTCGTCGGCGCTGCAATAGAGGACGGCCGCTTTCTTGACTTTCAGCGTTTCCGAAGCGAATTTGGCGACGATGTAGCCCTGGAAGGAATCCACGAAGCAGGCCCGGAAGACGAAGGACTTTCCTTCCGTCAACATATCCGCGGTCCCGGTCGGCGTCAAAAGCGGCATTTTGTCGACGTCGGCCTTGGCGGCCATGCCCGCGGTCACGCCCGAGGTCAGGGAACCTATGATAATGGGAACGCCGCGCCCCTTCAGCAGCTGATAGGTGTTGGCGCCCTCGGTGGGATCCCGCTTGTCGTCAAGGATGTCGAGTCTGACCTTTTTCCCTAAAATTCCGCCCGCCGCGTTGATTTCCTCGACGGCGATTTTCATGCCCGCCGTGGACTGCTGACCCCCATAGGCCGAATCCCCCGTCATGGGGAGCGTCACTCCTATGACGACTTCGTCGCTACCGCCCGCGCCAAGGGCAAGCGTAGAAAACATCGCGAGAACCACGCACAAAACCGATAAAAAACCTTTTTTCATCTGTAACCCCCTTTTCCGGTGTGCCCGGAATTACACATTGGTCTGAGTTTCCGTCAAGCGCTCATTTTCCCCCTGGGCGCTTTGCTACGTTAAAGTATACGCCCGCGAACAAAAAGTGTCAATAAATTCTTTTTTTCGGGCCGAAAAAGGTCTTTTCCTGTACGAAGCGCGACAAAAAGTAAGAAAAAATCCGTTTCTGTTCCAAAAACTCACGGATCGTCACAAAATTTTGTACCTCTTGTAGTAAATAAATAAACAAAAGTCCGGATAAACCGGACTTTCCTGTTCCCGCAATCTCAAGTGAACAATTCGTCTATTTTTAATACAGATTCTTTACTATTTTCCTGTTATTTCTTATTCTCTGCTGAGCAATTCCGACGCGATTCCGTCCCAGCGGATATCCCGTTCGGCCAGCATGACCGTCAGATGGTACAGGAGGTCCGCCACTTCGGCCTTGATTTGGGCCCGGTCTTGATTTTTGCAGGCGATAATGGTCTCGGCGGCCTCTTCGCCGATTTTCTTCAAGATTTTGTCCAAACCGTTATCAAAGAGATAATTGGTATAAGATCCCGCCACGGGCCTGGACAGCCGGTCCCGGATCTTTTCCTCAAGGCGCGTCAGCATGGCGTCGGGAACAGCCCCGGCGGCGTCCGCCGTCGCCCCGGTTTCGGGAATTTCCGAGAGTTCCCGGAAAAAGCAGGTCTTGTGCCCCGTATGGCAGGAGATCCCGCCGACCTGCTCGATCTGGATCAGGAGGCAATCGCCGTCGCAGTCTATTTCAAGCTTTTTCAGGTACTGGAAATGGCCCGAGGTTTCCCCCTTGACCCAGAGCTCCCGCCTTGAGCGCGAATAGTAGCAGACCCGTCCGGTCTCCAGCGTTTTCCCGAGGGCTTCGCGATTCATCCAGGCCATCATGCGCACGTGCTTGCTGTGCACGTCCTGTGCGATCACGGGGACGAGGCCCCTTTCGTCAAATTTGATCGTTTGAAACAATTCTTCTTTTGTCATCGCAATCCTTCCTTCAGGACAGGCGTACGGGAATGCCCGCGCCCGCCAGTTCGTGTTTCAAATCGAGGATGTCCAGTTCCTTGAAATGGAAGAGGCTCGCCGCCAGTGCCGCGTCGGCATGGGCTTCGAGGAATACGTCCCGGAAATGGGCAATGTTTCCCGCCCCGCCCGAGGCGATTACCGGAATATGCAGGGAATCGCTGATGGCCCTGGTCAGGGAAATTTCATAGCCGTTTTTTGTGCCGTCGGTATCCATGGAGGTCAACAAAATTTCCCCCGCGCCCAAATCTTCGGCTTCCCGCGCCCATTTGACGGCGTCTTTGCCCGTGGGGGTTCTGCCGCCGTTGATATAGACTTCGTAATAGTCCCCGTTCCATTTGGCGTCGATGGCGACGACGATGCACTGGCTGCCGAAGCGCAGGCTGCTCTTCCGGATAAGCTCCGGATCCAGGACCGCCGCGCTGTTGACGGAGATTTTGTCCGCCCCGGCGTTCAGGACTTCCCGGATATTGTCGATATTGCGGATGCCGCCTCCCACCGTAAGCGGAATAAACACCTCCCGCGCTGCCCGGCGGATCACGTCGATCAGGATGCCCCGCCTGTCGCTGGAGGCCGTGATGTCCAGAAACACCACCTCGTCGGCCATGGAGTTGTTATAGGCCCGGGCCACCGCCACCGGATCCCCGGCGTCGATCAGATTGACAAAATTCACCCCTTTGACGACTCTGCCGTCCCTGATGTCCAAACATGGTATGATGCGTTTTCCCAGCATAATCCGATTCCCCCCGTACGATCCATAATGAGTTTCAATTCAGGTTTTGTGAGGCTTTTCGTCGTCCGCCGCAAAGGGCAGGGCCGTCGCCTCCTCCAATTTTATCCGCCCGGCGTAGAGCGCCTTTCCGATAATGGCCCCGGCGCAGCCGAGCTCCGCCAGAATCCGCAGGTCTTCAAGGGAACTGACGCCCCCCGAAGCCGTAATCCGCATGCCTGTTTCCAGCATGGTCTTGATCTCGTCGGCGTTGATCCCGGCAAGGGCCCCGTCTTTGGCGATATCCGTATAGATGATTTCCGTTGCGCCTGCTTTTTTCAGCGTTTCGGCGAATTCCGCGGCCCGGATATCCGTTACGGTCTTCCAGCCGTGGATCGCGATTTTGCCGCCGATGGCGTCTATTCCCGCAATGATCCGCCCGCCGCCGTACAGATCGGTCAGGGCCTTCAGGACCGAGATGTCTTCGAGGATGACGCTGCCCAAAATCACCCGGCTGACTCCGAGATCCAACCATTTTTTTGCCGTTTCAACGGTCCGGATGCCGCCGCCCAGCTCGACCTCAAGGTTGGTTTTTTCGAGGATCGCGCGGACCACGGCCGCGTTTTCCGGGCCGCCCTTGCGGGCGCCGTCCAGATCAACCAAATGTAAATATTTCGCGCCTTTCCCTTGAAATTCCAGCGCCACGGCCGCGGGATCGGCGCCGTATTCCGTCACTTTGTCAAAATCGCCCTGATAGAGGCGCACGCATTTGCCGCCGATCAGATCGATAGCCGGAATGATCCTCATGAGAGGGCTCCGAAATTCCGGAGGATTTGCAGGCCCGCCTTTCCGCTTTTTTCCGGGTGGAACTGCACGCCGTGGATATTGCCTTTTTCGACGCTGACGGGGAAACGGGTCCCGTAAGTCGTATAGCAGCTCACAAAATCGGGCGTTCCTTCCAATACGTAAGAATGGACAAAATATACGTATTGCCCGCTCTCAAGCCCCGCGAAGAGCTTGGACTCAAAGGCTTTTTCAAGGGAATTCCAGCCCACATGGGGGATTTTGAGCGGGACTTCGAGCTTTTTGATCTCGCCGGGCAAAAGACCCAGGCCCTCGTATTCGCCGAATTCCCAGCTTTTTTCAAACATCAGTTGATAGCCGAGACAGATCCCCAGAAGGGGTTTGTTGTCCGCCACGACCCGCTTGATCACCGCGTCGTAGCCGCCCTCCCTCAGCGTCCCGATGGCGTCGGCAAAGGCGCCCACCCCGGGGAGAATCACCTTGTCGGCTTCAAGAATCTCTTCCGCTTCCGCCGTGATTTTGTTTTCGAGTCCCAGAAAATCCAGCGCGTTTCTGACGCTGCTCAGGTTCCCCATGCCGTAATCGATAATGGCGATCATAATACCCCCTTTGTGGAAAGCGTTCCCGCCTGTGTATTTTCCGTAACCGCTTCCTTGAGCGCCCGTCCGAAGCTCTTGAACATGGCCTCGGCAATATGGTGGTTGTTTTTCCCCCGGTGGACCAGGATATGGACGTTGATTCCGGCGTTTGCCGCCAGGGCCTTGAAAAATTCGCCGATCATTTCCGTAGCCAAATCTCCGATCATTTCCGTCGTAAAAGGATCATCGACGGCCGCGTTGGCTCTGTTGCAGCAATCAATGGCGCAGGTCGCCAGAGCCTCGTCCATGGGAACGACGGCCGAACCGTAGCGGTTGACGCCGGTAAAATCCCCCAGCGCCTCTCGCAGCGCCAATCCCAGCGCGATCCCCACGTCTTCCACCGTGTGGTGGCAGTCGACGTCGAGGTCCCCCTTTGCCGAGACAGAAAGGCCGATATTGCCGTGTTTCGCCACCTGCGCCAGCATGTGGTCGAAAAAGCCGATTCCCGTCGCGATGTCCGCCGCCCCGCCGTCCAGAGACAGGACAACTTTGATCTGTGTTTCCTTCGTATTCCGTTCGATGGTTCCCTGTCGTTTTGTCATGGACGCGCCTCCTTTTCCGGCAAATTTTCCCGCAATACCTGGAGAAAGATTTCGTTTTCCTCCCGGGTCCCCACGGTGACCCTGCTCCAGGGCCCGATATAGCGGAGAAAGATATTGTTTTCGTTCAATTTTCCCTTGATGTCGTCGCCCAGGACCATCAGCAGAAAGTTCGTCTGCGACGGCCATACCTTGACGCCGAGGGCCCGCAATTCCTGGTACAGGTATTCCCTTTCGGCGACGGTCTCCCGGATCTTGTCCCGGTAGAGGTCGAAGCGCTCGATAGCATAGGCGGCGATTTCCTGGGACAGCGTGTTCATAATATAGGGGGCCCGTACCGTATCGATCATCCGGATGATTTCCTCGTTGGCGATGGCGTAGCCGAAACGGATGGAAGCCAGGGCGTAGGCCTTGGAAAATGTCCTTAATATACAAAGATTGTCGTATTTTGCAAGCAGTCTGACGCAGGAATCGTTGTAAAAATCCTCATAAGCCTCGTCGACGGCCACGATACCGCGACCGAGGGCGATGACCTTTTCCAGCTCCGACGACGGCGCTGCGGCTCCCGTGGGATTATTGGGATTGCAGAGAAAGGTCACGACGGGATTTTCCCGAAGCACGGTCTCCACGGCTTTTTCGACGTTAAAACTGAAATCGTCGTTGAGCGGGATTTTCACAAATTCTCCCTCGTTCATCATCGTAAAGATCCCGTACATGGAAAAGGAGGGATCGAGGGAAAGCACCTTTTTTTCCGCCGCCGTGGACCTGAGCAGAATATCGAGGAGATCGTCGGAGCCGACGCCCACCGCAATATTTTTTTCCGAAACGCCGTAATGCCGGGCGATTGCTTTCTTGACCCGTTCGCAGCTGTCGTCGGGATAGCGGTTCAGATTGTGCACCATGATGTAATTGGAGATGTATTTTTTGATTTCATAGGGCGTATCGTAGAATGCCTCGTTGGCGTTCAGGTAAACGCCGGTTTTATGCGTGACAGGCGTGTAAGGCGCCAGATTTTTGAATCGTTCCTTGAGGTATTTCATTTCAATCTCTCCTTGACGGACCGGGCGTGGGCGTCCAGTCCCTCTTCTTCCGCAAAGTCAATAACCGCCTGCGCGAGATTCCGGAAAGCGCTTTCGGTAAAAGAGAGCACGCTTGTACGCTTTTGGAAGTCGCGGACGGAAAGAGGGGAAAAGAAGCGGGCCGTCCCCCCTGTGGGCAGCACATGATTCGGCCCCGCGAGATAATCGCCGAGCGCTTCGGGCGTATAATGCCCCAAAAATACGGCGCCGGCGTTTTTGACTTGGCTGAGTTTCGCCAGGGGCTCCTTCAGCGCGAGCTCCAGATGTTCCGGGGCAAAGGCGTTGGCGAGGGCGATCCCTTCGTCCGCGTCATGGACAAGAATGATCTTTGAGTAATTTTGAAGCGATTGGGCGAGGATTTCCTTCCGGGAGAGCTCCCCGTAAAGGCGGGTAACTTCGCTTTTGACCGCTTTCGCGAGCTTCGGGCTGTCCGTAATGAGAATCCCTCCGGCCAGCGGATCATGCTCGGCCTGGCTCAGGAGGTCGGCCGCCACCCAATCGGCTCTGGCGCTGTCGTCGGCCACAATGAGAATCTCGCTGGGCCCCGCGATGGAGTCGATCCCCACGACGCCGAAGACTTCTTTTTTGGCGAGCGCTACGTAAATATTGCCGGGGCCGGTGATTTTATCGACTTTGGGAATGCTCTTTGTCCCCCAGGCCATGGCCGCTATGGCCTGCGCGCCCCCGATTTTGTAGACCTCCCGTATGCCCGCGATCCAAGCCGCGCCCAGGACCACCGGGTTCGCGACGCCGTCGGGGGCGGGCGTGCAGATCACGACGCGCCGGACGCCCGCGACAACCGCGGGAAGGGCGTTCATGAGGACGCTGGAAGGATAGGCGGCGCTGCCGCCCGGTACGTAAAGCCCCACGGTATCGAGGGCTTCGACCTTTGTCCCGAGGATTTCCCCCCCGGGCTCGATCCCGATCCGGGACGTCTCCAGTTCCTTTGTCTGAAATGCTATAATTCGCTCTTTGGCCAGGATCAGAAGCCCTTTGAGTCTGTCGCTCAGGCCTTCCCAGGCGCTTTCGAGCGCTTCTTCGGGAAATCTGACGTTCGTTTCGTCGGCGGGCCAGCGGTCAAATTGTCGCGTCCAGGAAAAAAGCGCCTCGTCTCCCTTTTGCCGGACAGTCTCGCAGATGTTCCGCACGACGGCCGAGCGGCCTTCATCCCCGCCTGCGCCTCTTTTTTTGACCGATTCCAGAAAGGCCCGGTAATCTTCGATGATTTCTATCATAATTTTGCTCCCCCCGTGTTTTCCGGTTCAGGATTCTTCCTTTTTCACAACACGCCTTTGATGTGGTTGATGAGTTTCCAGATGGCCTCGTGCTTGACGTTGAGGCTCGCTTTGTTCACGATGACCCGCGCGGAGATATCGCAGATCTTTTCGATGACGTAGAGATTGTTTTCCTCAAGGGTCTTTCCGCTTTCGACGATATCGACGATGACGTCGGCGAGGCCTACGATGCAGCCCAATTCCACGGAGCCGGTCAATTTGATGATTTCGGCCTTTTTGTTCACGCGGTCGAAATAAGCCTTGGCGATATTGGGGTATTTCGTGGCGACCCGCAAAAAATCATAATTTCCGATGTCTTTATTGCCGGCCACGGCCATGATGCAGCGCCCGATGCCCAAATCGAGGATTTCATAAACATTTCGCCGTTCCTCGAGGATCGTGTCCTTTCCGGCGATGCCGATATCCGCCGCGCCGTATTCCACATAGGTCGGCACGTCGCTGGGCTTCGCGAGAAAGAACTTGTTCGTCCCGCAGGTGAAGACCAGCTTGCGGGAATTGTCAATATTTGTTTGCAGACCAATTTTATCAAATATGGCCACGGCGTCGTCCGTGAGCCTTCCTTTGGCCAATGAAAAGGTGAGATTTTCCACGTGTTTACTCCTTGAAAAATAAGAATTCGTCGCAGCCCGAGGCCGCCGCTTCATCCCGGGCCTCGTCCGCCGTGTTGGCGCCGCTCATGGTGACGACAGCGCCCTGCCGGGAGAGCTCGTCGGCTCTGGCCCAGGCTGCCGGGGCGTCGCTTTCGTAGGCGATCAGGATCTTCTTTGCCGCGGCTCCTGCGGGAATCCGTCCGATCAGCGGATTGACCTCAAGGCCGAAGCCCACGGAAGAGATGGTTTTGTTGTTGATATTTTCCGTATAGCGCCCCCCGGAAATGACCGCGTGTCCCACGCCCTTCACAAAGGCCTGGAACGTCACGCCGTTGTAGTAGTCGCCGTAGGAAAGCAGCGAGAAATCAAAATTGATATAGCGGTCATAGTCCCGCACGAAGCGGTAGATTTCCGCCAAACGCAGCAGAGACTCGTTTTCGGGGAATTTGGCGATGATTTTTTCCAAAAGCTCGTATTTTCCGACCCGGGACGTGAGCTCGAGGATCACGTCCAGCGTATCGCCGGGGACATTGCCCTGAAGGCTTTTTTCCAGCGTCACGCCGTCGGAATTCCGGATCGCTTCCAGCGTCAGTTCAGAATTTCCCGAGAGATCGAGGATGGATTTCAAAAAATCGCTGCTCCCGATATGGATGCTGAATTTTTCGATGCCGATCTCGAGAAGGGACAGGATCGCGAGACGGATAGCCTCGACGTCCGATTTGACCGTATCCGTATCCATGAGTTCAATGCCGGCCTGGGTGAATTCGTGCAGCGTCCCCACATAGCGGCGCGGGTAGCGGTAAATGTTCGCCACATAGCAAAGCCTGCGATAATCGGTATTGGAGAGGACCCGGGAAATGGATTTTGTCATGTCGGCCCTGAGGGCCAGGATCTCGCCGCTACGGTTCGTCAGCGTGTAGAGGTTGGGATTCTGGATCGCGTTGTTGTTGAAAACGTCCATATATTCCCAGGTGGGCGTCTCGATCAGCGAATAGCCGTAGCGCACATAGAGGTTCTTCAGCGCCGTGGCGATGGCGTCTTTGCGGATCATGTCGCTGTCACAGTAGTCTCTGACGCCTTCAGGCAGCATTTTTCTGTAATTATTCATATATTTTTAACATCCGTAAAGCACCATTTGCAGATGATTCTCGGCGTTTCCTCCTTTACCACTTTATCAGACTAAGTTAATAAATCGAAACCAACAGACAGATTATACACTATTTTTTGAAAATTTGCAAGCACTTTTTTCGAAAGGTTTTTCACGTTTTCGCGTTTCCCCGCTCAGGGATTGAGTTCGTAGCCTCCGGCCCGGAGCTTTTCCCGGACGCTCTGCTTGTGCTCCCGGTCGCTGCACTCGAGGACAAAGGTGATCTCCTGCATGGTGATGCCGAGATTGTTGTTGTACATGGTCTGGGTCAGGAAGAGAATATTGGCCCGTGATTCCGTAATGAGCTTGACGAGTTTTTCGAGCTCGCCGTAGCGGTCGGGGACCTTGACCCGGAAGTCATAGCGACGGCCTTGGTTGATGAGGGCCCGGTTCAGTATCCGGTCGATCAGCGGAATATCCACGTTGCCACCCGAGACGAGGACGCAGGTTTTTTTGCCGCGACAGTCGATCTTTCCGGCCAGCACCGCGGCCAAAGGCGTTGCGCCCGCCCCTTCGGCGAGGATTTTTCCCTTTTCCATCAAAAATAACACGGCGTCGGCGATTTCATCCTCGCTGACCGTCACGATGTCGTCGGCGTTTTGGCGGATCAGGGAAAACGTCAGATCCCCGGGACGGCGGACATTGATGCCGTCGGCGATGGTGACGCCGGGAGGGACCGTCGTCATTTGCCCGACGTCAAAGGAAATTTTCATGGAGGGGACGTTTTCCGTCTCAACGCCGATAATCCGCACTTCGGGCCTGATGGCTTTGAAGGCCGTGGCGATCCCGGCCAGCATGCCGCCGCCGCCGATGGGGACGACGACCGTGTCGACGCCGGGCAGATCCTCAAGGATTTCGAGAGCGATGGTGCCCTGGCCCGCGATGACGTAGGGGTCGTTGAAAGGGTGGACAAATACGGCGTTTGACTGCTTTTGCAGCTCGCAGGCCTTTTCGTAGGCGTCGTCATAGGCCTGTCCCCAGAGGACGACATCGGCGCCGTAGCCTTTGGTGGCCGAAATCTTGGCCAGCGGCGTCGTTTCCGGCATGACGATCGTAGACTTGATGCCCTGGGCCGTGGCCCCCAGCGCCACTCCTTGGGCGTGGTTTCCCGCCGAAGAAGCGATAACGCCTCTTTTCTTTTCCTCTTCGCTCAGGTTGGCGATTTTGTTGATGGCGCCGCGGATCTTGAAAGAACCGGTTTTTTGCAGGTTTTCATATTTGAAGAAAATGTTCGCGCCCTCGATAAAATCGAAGGAGTGGGATTCGATCAAAGGGGTCTTTTTGGCGATGCCCGCGATGGTCTTCCGGGCTTGGCGGATCAGATTCAGGTCTACGGCGATGCTCATTACTTCCTCCTCTGTACGGGAAAATGGTCTGGTAGTAGTAAATATTTATTATTTTATCAGGAAAAATATTATTTTTTTAAGCTGATTTATTATACACTTTTTCCCTTGGGAAAACAAGCGTTTTTTGGGTTTTTGAAGAGGAAATTTTGTCAGTTAGTGTAAAATATTTATAGGGAAATTTCAAAAAAATTTAACAGAAAACGCCCAGTATGATATAATTTAAGTACGACCTAAAACTAATCAAGGGGGGCGTTTTCCATTAAGACCATTATACAAGATTTTTCACAAAAAGTCATCAGTTTTCTTTTAGAAAATATTCAGGCGGTATCAAACTCCGAATTAGACCTAGATCAAGCAATCAATAATACGTTAGACAGCGTTTGTGAGGCCGTAACGAACGTCTATGAACAGTTTCTGGAACAGATTGACAGGTCGATTGAATCTGATCCGGATCGCAAGAAAAAATATTATCTGATAAGAAAAGGCTGCGAACGTACAATGATGTTTAAAATAGGGAATTTGCACATAAAACGAGCATATTATCAGGACAAAGTCACGGGAGAGTACCTGTTTTTGCTCGATAAATTGCTTAACTTACCAAAATATGAACGATTGAGCAACACCTGCATAAAGAGCGTTATTGAAGAGGCAACAGACAGCAGTTACAAGAAAGCGGGCGAAAAGGCAAGTATTTCTGCTGGAGTTTCCAAACAAACGGTAAAAAATTTCATGCATAAGGTAAAAGTTCCGCAAGAAATCGTAGAATTGAAGAAAAAGAAGGAAGCAAGGATCTTACATATCGTTGCTGATGAAGATCACGTATCGTTGCAAAGGTATGGAAAGAACAGACAAAAGATTGCGATGCCCAAGTTGATCATGCTCTATGAAGGGGTTGTTCCAGATGCAGGAGAAGGAATGTCGAGTAAAAGAAACAAAGTAATCGAGAAATTTTACTTTTCAGGTCTGTATAAAGGTAAGAATAGCCATAAAATCTGGGAAAGGGTGGCCGAATATATAGAAAAGACGTATGATTATGAAAAGATTGAGAAAATATACATAAATGGAGATGGCGCCGCTTGGATAAAAGCAGGATGCGACTTTATAGAAAAAAGCGTCTTTGTGTTGGATAAGTATCACATGAAATCAGCAATCAATGATTGTGTGGCTGGACTTGAGGAAAAGATTCAAAGAGACATTAAAGATCGACTATATCGAAGTCTAAGGGAATTAGACAAACGAGAGTTTTTTAGACTGTTAGAGATGTCGAAGGATTTTTTGGAAGGTCAGAAGAAGAAAGCCGCAGTTGAGGAAAAGATCAAGTATTTGCGATATCATTGGCGCGCAATAGAAATCCAGATAACGGATGCGAAATATTTGACGGGATGCTGTGCTGAAGGGCAAGTGAGCCACGTATTATCGAGTAGATTAAGCAGCAGGCCATTAGGTTGGAGCCTAGT